>DVLI01000021.1 GCA_018715595.1 Candidatus Caccoplasma merdavium
TTAGAGCGTCGGATTCATAACCCGGAGGTCACGAGTTCAATTCTCGTCCCCGCTACTTTTTTTTGAGAGGCTGTCTTACTGCAATAAGGCGGCCTTTTTTGTCGTCGGTCGTTCCATTTCAAGAATACCCCCATGTTGAAATATCTTTATATCGTTGCCGGGACGTTGTCTTTGGTTTTGGGTATTGTCGGCATATTTGTGCCGTTGTTGCCTACCACTCCTTTTCTTTTGCTGACGGCTGCGCTCTATTTCCGCAGTTCGCCGCAACTTTACCGACGCTTGCTTTCTCATAAATATTTGGGGACCCATATCCGCAATTTCAGAGAACATCGGGCTATCCCCCTGCACACCAAGATGGTTTCTCTTTTGCTTTTATGGGCGACATTGTCCTATTGTGCATGGTCTGTTGCCGAGAGTCTTGGGTTGCGTCTCTTCTTGGCAGCTGTTGCTGTGGGGGTGTCCTGGCACATTTTGAGCTATAAGACGTTGCGCACTCCGCTGCCCGAGATGGCCGATGATGTCGAGGCTCTTTCGGAGCGGAACAGCGACCGGGCCTGGCGCATCGTGCGTGCCGGCGGCTTTTTCGGGGCCTGGGCTTCGATTGGCGCCGAGGCTCATGTGGTGGGCTCTTTGCGCATGGGTTTGCTCATGAAGCATCGCGACATCGACCTGCACGTTTATTCGTCGCTGTTGTCGGTTTCGGACAGTTTCGGGGCGGTCGCTCTCTTGGCCCGGAATCCGGCGGTGAGGCAAATCACATATCGCAATCTCGTCGATACCGAGGAGGCGTGTATCGAATGGCATCTTACTTATGTCGATGACTTGGGGGAGGAGTGGAGCATCGATATGATACACATTCTCCGGGGCAGCCGTTACGACGGCTATTTCGAGCAGGTGGCCGAGCGCATTCGGGCGCGTCTCACTCCCGAATTGCGGCACACGATTCTCTCCTTGAAATATGCGACACCCGAATCGGTGCATATTGCCGGCATCGAATATTATCGGGCCGTAATAGAGGGTGGCGTGCGGAGCTATGCCGAGTTTCTCGAATGGCGGCGGAAAAATCCGCTTACGGGTGTCGTCGAGTGGTTGCCTTGAACCCTGATGCGGCCGTTAAAAAAGACATTGATTTTTCTCTTTTTTGTTTCTCTGAAAGTTTTTACCTTTGCGCCGTTTTTTCGGGGCGTACCCCCGCATTAGGTTTTCAGAAAATTTCATATGAAGGACGAAAAAGAGTTTCATCGCATATCCGATTTTATCTCCGGTTATGCCGTCAGGTTGATGGGCTCGGGCGTACACACCTCCCGTGTGGTGCGCAATACGATGCGCATCAGTGAGGCACTTGGGGTTGTCACGCAGATGACCCTGTTGCATAAAACCCTCATCTTCTCGATACACGACAAGGAGTCGGGGCAGGTCATGAGCGATGTCGTGCCGGTCAAGAGTTTCCCGATTAGCTTTTATCTCAATTCCGAGTTGAGTTCGCTCAGTTGGGCGGCGCTGGACAATCATCTCCCGCTCGAAGAGATTGAACGCCGGTATCAGAAGATTGTCGATACTCCCCGCATCAATCACACGTTGCTCACATTCCTGGTGGCTTGTGCCAATGGCTCGTTCTGCCAACTTTTCGGCGGCAGCTGGACGGCGATAGCAATCGTCTTTGTGGCGACGCTTATCGGATTCTCCTTGAAGAGCTTTATGCAGAAACGGCACATTAGCCATTACGTCATCTTTGTCATATCGGCTCTCGTTTCGTCTTTGATTGCTTCGGTATCGTTGCTGTTCGATGCGACGCCCGACATTGCCATCGGTACGAGCGTGCTCTTTTTGATTCCCGGCGTACCCTTGCTCAACGGGGTCATCGACATTGTCGAGAGCCACATACTCCTGGGCATGACCCGGCTTGTCGGCGCGTTGTTGTTGGTCATGTGCATTGCCGTGGGGCTGTCGATAACTCTGGCTATTGTGCACAACGGATTGGTATTGCTTTGAAAATAAAGAGGAGGAAATCAAGATGATAGGAACAATTATTGTCGACGGTCTTTTTGCGGCTATTGCCGCCATCGGTTTCGGAGCCATTTCCAATCCGCCCCGACGGGCATTCCTTTCTATTGCCATTGCTGCGGCCATCGGTCATGCATTGCGGTTTTCGCTCATGCACTATGTGGGTGTCGATATTATTACGGCATCGTTTTGTGCCTCGTTTGCCATCGGTTGGGTGAGTCTCTTTTTAGGAGCAAAGATTTATTGTCCCATGACGGTGATATACATACCGGCGCTTCTGCCCATGATTCCCGGCATGTATGCATACAAAACGCTCTTTGCCCTGCTTCTCTTTTCGCGCAACCTGACCGACCCGGTGTTGGTGCAACAATACATGCAGGAGTTCTTTATCAACGGCATCGTGGCTTGCGGCGTCATCTTCATGCTGGCCGTGGGAGCCACATTGCCCTTTATCCTCTATCCGTCGAAGCCTTACACGCTGACCCGCCGCAAGGCCGAGTTGAGCAGCGTTCAAAAAGACTGAGGCGGGCGGCCGTTGTGTCCGACGGTGTGATGTCGTCTTGTTGCCGCAACGGTGAACGCCGATGCGTTGCGTGCGAGATGATTCGGCAATGAAAGTCTCACGACCTTTTGGCGCTTTTGCCGACTTGTGCTATCTTTGTCCTGCAAACGCCTCCGAACCTTCCGGTTTCGATGATGGGACCGGAACCCGGAAATTATAGATGCGACCATGAAGCTCGACGATTCGTTATTGAAAAAACACTTGGGACACCCCCTTTTCGGACTCCTTACCGAGACGGCCGATGAACTGGGTGTGCCTTGTTATGTCATTGGCGGTTATGTGCGCGATATTTTCTTGCAGCGTCCGTCGAAAGACATCGATGTCGTGACGGTGGGCAGTGGCATCGAATTGGCCGGGGCGTTTGCTTCGAAGCTGGGGAAACGGGCTTATCTGTCGGTTTTCAGCAATTTCGGAACGGCGCAAGTCAAGTACAAAGGTCACGAAATCGAGTTTGTTGGAGCCCGTCGCGAGTCTTATTCTCACGATTCCCGCAAACCCATTGTCGAGGACGGCACTTTGGCCGATGACCAAAACCGCCGTGACTTCACCATCAATGCGCTGGCCATCTGCCTCAATCGCGAACATTTCGGCGAGTTGGTCGATTCTTTCGGCGGTGTGGCCGATCTTGATGCCGGCCTTATTCGCACGCCGCTCGACCCCGACATCACATTCAGCGACGACCCGTTGCGCATGATGCGGGCCATTCGCTTTGCCACGCAGTTGGGGTTCCGCATCGTCGATGAGACTTTCGACGCCATCACGCGCAACCGCGAACGCATCAACATCATTTCGGGAGAGCGCATCATCGAGGAGATGAACAAGATGATGGGTTCGGCACGACCTTCGACAGGTTTCCTCTTGCTCGAAAAGTGCGGTCTGCTTCCCCTCATATTTCCCGAGTTCCATGCCTTGAAAGGCGTCGAGACGGTCGACGGTCGCGGGCATAAGGACAATTTCTATCATACGCTGGCCGTGCTCGACCAGTTGGCGGCCAAGAGCGACAATCTGTGGTTGCGCTGGGCGGCGGTGTTTCATGACATCGCCAAACCGGTCACCAAGCGGTATGACGCCAAACTGGGCTGGACATTCCATAACCACAATTATGTGGGAGCCAAGATGATACCGGGCATATTCCGCCGCATGAAGCTCCCGATGAACGAAAAGATGAAGTTCGTGCAGAAGATGGTCGAGTTGCACATGCGTCCCATCGCGCTGGTCGAAGACGAGGTGACCGACTCGGCCGTGCGCCGTCTGCTCTTTGATGCCGGCGACGACATCGATTCGCTCATGCTGCTTTGTGAGGCCGACATTACTTCGAAAAATCAGGAAAAGGTGCGTCGCATATTGAACAACTTCGCGCTGGTGCGCACCAAGTTGCACGACATCGAGGAGAAGGACCGCGTGCGCAACTTCCAGCCCCCGGTAACCGGCGAAGAAATCATGCAGGTTTTTGCCCTGTCGCCTTGCCGTGTCGTGGGAGAGATAAAGACGGCCATCAAAGATGCCATTCTCGACGGGGTAATTCCCAATGAGCACGAGGCGGCTTACCGGTATATGTTGCAGGTGGCTGCCGGGAAGGGTCTTGCCCCGGAGGGTGAAGGAAATCTCGCCGCGAAGTAAAAATTTCCCGTTTTTTATTCCTATCTTTGCTGATAGTGAAACTTATACAAGAAAAATAGATGAAACTGAAACTATTGATGCTCGCTGTGGTGTGCACCGCGGCGGCGTATGCACAGGAGACATATCGATTCGACTTCACGGGCAAGGCTCGCAAAGGGTATGTGCGGGTCGATGCGACGATGCTTTATGACGATGCGGTCGGGTACGGTTTCGACTTCGGACAGATACCTTCGGCCGACGGCAGGTCTCCGTTCTTCTTCTCGGTGAAGGTTCCCGATGGCAACTACAAGGTCACCGTGAAACTGGGCTCTGAAACTTCGGCCGGTGAGACCACCGTGCGGGGCGAGTCGCGTCGCCTCTTTGTGGAGCGCGAAAAGACCGAAGCCGGCAAGTTCAAGAAAGAGACTTTTATCGTAAACAAGCGCAATACGCGCATTACCGACGACGTGCGGGTGCGCATCAAACCCCGCGAGAAGAAAAAACTCAACTGGGACGACAAGCTCACCCTCGAATTTAACGGCCCGGCTCCGCGGGTTGCCGAGGTGGTGATAGAGCCCACGCAGAAACCCATAACCGTTTTCTTGTGCGGCAATTCCACGGTGGTCGACCAGGACAATGAACCGTGGGGCAGTTGGGGGCAGATGATTCCCCGTTTCTTCACCGACAAGGTGTGCATTGCCAACTATGCCGAGAGCGGTGAGTCGGCCAATACCTTCTTGGCGGCCCGTCGTTTTGAGAAAGCCCTCACCCAGATGAAAGCCGGCGACTATGTCTTTGTGGAATTCGGTCACAACGACCAAAAGCAGAAAGGTAAGGGTAAAGGGCCTTGGACTTCTTTCTATGACAGCCTCAAACAATATATCGTGAAGGCTCGCGAGAAGGGGGCGACCATTGTTTTCGTGACCCCTACGCAACGGCGGAGTTTCGGCGAAGACGGCAAGATTCACGACACGCATGGGGAGTATCCCGCTGCCATGCGCAAGTTGGCCGAGGAGGAGGGTGTTCCCGTTATTGAATTGAACGAGATGACCCGCACTCTCTACGAGACTTTGGGCGTGGAGACTTCGCGTCGCGCTTTTGTCCAATATCCGGCCAACACTTTCCCGGGTCAGACCGAGGCGCTCGAAGACAATACCCACTTCAACCCCTACGGGGCTTACCAGATTGCCAAATGCGTCTTGCAGGGCATCAAGGACAAGAAATTGGGCTTGGCCCGCTACATCAAGGATTTCAAGGGCTATGACCCGGCTCACCCCGATGACGTGAATGCCTTCGTGTGGGACCTCAGTCCGTTTACCGAAATCGAGAAGCCCGACGGCAATTAATCGCTGGGTCGGTCTCGCATAAGACATAAAGACAAGGAGGGGCGAATGATTATTCATTCGCCCCTCCTTGTTTGGGAGGACGGCACTGTTACCAAATGGGGTCACCTTTCCCTTCTCGGGTGACTTCGGGGGTCTCGGTGCTGCAATCGATGATGGTCGAGGGTATGTGCCCGCCGAGACCGCCGTCGACAAAGAGGTCGACCGTGCGGTCATATTCCTCGCGTATGAGGTCGGGCTCGGTCAGATATTCGATTTCCGTGTGGGCGGGGGCTATCGAGGTCGACATGAGTGGGTTGCCGAGCTCCTGGGCGAGAGCCCGGGCGATGGCGTTGTCGGGGACGCGTATGCCCACGGTCTTGCGGTTTTTGTAGATGTGGGGCAACTGGGAACTGGTGGGGAGTATGAAGGTGAAGGCTCCCGGCAGGTTGCGCCGCATGAGCTTGAAATGGTTGTTGCTCACCTTGGCATACTGGCTCAGCATGCTCAGGTCGGGGCATACGATAGAAAGCAACGCCTTTCTCGTGTCGATGTTCTTCAACCGGCAGATGCGTTCCACGGCGCGCACGTTGAGGGCATCGCACCCGATGGCATAGAGCGTGTCGGTGGGGTAGATGATGATACCCCCGCTGCGGAGCAGGGCAACGGTGCGCTCCACGTCGCGAGGATTGGGGTTTTCGGGGTAAATGCGCACATATTCCATGGCGAGAGGCGTGTTGGGGGTTAGTCGACGTGGTGCAGAATGTGACCCATGCGTTCTTTCTTGGTGCGCATATACACGAGGTTATAGGGGTTGGGCTCGATTTCGAGCGGTACGCTCTCTACGATTTCGAGGCCGTAGGCTTCGAGACCCACCCGTTTTACGGGGTTGTTTGAGAGCAAGCGCATCTTGCCGATGCCGATTTGTTGCAGGATTTGGGCGCCTACACCGTAGTCGCGTTCGTCGGCCTTGTGTCCCAGGCAGATGTTGGCATCGACCGTGTCCATGCCTTGTTCCTGCAACTTGTAGGCTTTCATTTTTTCCATGAGACCGATGCCGCGGCCCTCTTGGTTGAGGTAGATGACGGCGCCTTTGCCCTCTTTCTCGATGGTCTGCATGGCGAGATGCAGCTGGTCGCCGCATTCGCATCGTTTCGAGCCGAAGATGTCTCCGGTCATGCACGAGGAGTGGACACGCACGAGTACGGGTTCGTCGGGGCGCCACTGTCCCTTGATGAGGGCGATGTGTTCGAGTCCGTTGGAGATTTGGCGGAAAGGTATGAGTCTGAAATGTCCGTATGCGGTGGGCATGTCGACTTCGGGGCCTTTCTCGACGAGTGATTCCTGTTTCAGCCGGTAGGCGATGAGGTCGCGAATGGCGATGATTTTGATGCCGAACTGACGGGATTTCTCGATGAGTTGGGGCAAGCGGGCCATGGTGCCGTCTTCGTTCATGATTTCGATGAGGGCGGCTGCCGGGTAGAGACCGGCCAGACGGGCCAGGTCGATGGCGGCCTCGGTGTGGCCGGCGCGTTTGAGCACCCCTTTGTCTTGGGCATAAAGCGGATTGACATGTCCCGGGCGTCCGAAGGTCTCGGCGGTCGAGTTGGGGTCGGCCAGGGCTCTGATGGTGGCGGCGCGGTCGTGGGTCGACACGCCGGTCGTGCAGCCTTCGATTTTGTCGATGGTTACCGTGAAGGGGGTGCCCAGCAGGGAGGTGTTGTTCATCACCTGCTTGTCGAGACCCAACTCGGAGCAGCGTTGCATGGTGATGGGGGCGCACAATACGCCACGTCCCTCTTTGAGCATGAAGTTCACCTTTTCGGGGGTGATTTTCTCGGCGGCGATGATGAAGTCGCCTTCATTTTCCCTGTCTTCATCATCGACGACGATGATGAAGTTGCCGGCTTTGAACTCTTCGATGGCCTCTTCGATGGTACTCAGTTTGGTTGCGTCAGACATGTGTTTTTGCTCCTTTCTTCCCCGTGCCGGGGATTTTTATCTATTTTTCGATTTCTTTTTCTCTTTCGTCAATCAGTTGACGGGCGATGTTTTTTATTTCGCCGTTGGTGTGGGCGATTACCTGCAATTCGTGGCGCAGTTGTTTCTGTTCCCAGTTGCCGATGAGGTAAAGCGGGAGCGTGAGGGGCAGCAGCCACATGACGATCCACCCGATGTTTTTTTGCCCACAGGGGTTGTAGAGCAGGAGGTTACGCAGAATGGGATAGTCCATCAGCTTCGTCACCAGCAGGGCCGAACGGCAGTTTTGGGCTTTCTCCACGAATTTTTCCACTTCGTCGTGGAGGTGATGTATGGCTTTGCGGTCGTAGCCGCGGGTCCAGTATGCGAAGAACGATTGTCGCCTGTCTCCGATTTTCTCGCGCAGGCGGGTGCATTCGGCGTCGAGTTGTTCGACCTGTTGCAGAATCTCTTCGGGCGAAGCCTCGTCGATGATGATTTCTTTGTGAACGACTTTGCGGGTCTCGGCTTTCCCGATGATTTTCCGCAAGAAGTTGAGGTAGGCGTCTTTGTTGAAAACGGCCGAGTCGTTGACGGCCTTGTAGGTGAGGAATATGCCGAGGGCCAGGAGTACGGCCGAGCTGAGCCACATGCCTTCCCACACGGCCGAGCGGCCGTTGAGTGCCGATTTGTAGCCGGCATTGTCGATGATGTAGTAGCAGATGAAGAGCAATACCGAGATGACGACCGGCGTTCCCAGCCCGCCTTTGCGTATGATGGCGCCCAGCGGGGCTCCGATGAAGAAGAAGATGAGGCAGGCAAAGGAGAGGGTGAATTTCTTGTGCCGCTCGATTTCATGCCGGCGCACGAGTATCTGTTGCTGGTTGGCCGAGATGCTTCGGTATTCGTATTCCTGACGAATGCTTTCGGCGCGGCTCAGGGCGCGGCTCAACATGCTTTCCCGCTCTTGGAGGGAGGCGTTGGCGTAGATGCTGTCGATGTTGATGCGCCCGGTTGCGGGTATGGCGTTGTCGGCTTCATCGGCCTGGACGGCCGTATGGAAGGAGGGTGATGCCTTGGCCGTGGTGGTGACGTTGCTGAAATAGCTGCCTTTCAGTTCCTTGGCGATGCGATGGCTGGTGCTGTCGATGCGGGTGGTGAGAGAGTCGATCGACTTGGTGAGCTGGGAGATGTTTTGCCCGATATATTGGTTTTGCATGACGCCTTCGTCCATGCGGTTGAAGTTGGCATCGAACGGTATGAGTATCTCTTTTGTTGAGAAGGTTTCGCGTCGGTAGGGAATGTTTTGGACATTGGCGCGCTGGTTGCGCAGGTTCTCAAACGACTCTCCGCTATACAGGGTGAAGAAAAGGTATTGTTTGTCGTCGGTAAAGCTCAATTTGCCCGAGTCGGCCAAGATGACCATGGCGTTGTCGAATCCCTCGGAGAAATCGTAAATCATGAGGTCGTAGAGCATACCCGTGTTGCGGTCTTTTTCTTTTACCAGCAGGTTGTAGCCGCTTATCTGGTCGTAGAAGACACCCTCGGGTATGTCCAGTTCGGGCGACTTCTGCCTTACCGAGAAGAGCAGGGCATACATCTTCACTTGGGCCTTGGGCAGTACGTTGTTCTGGAAAAAGAAGGCACCTATGGCAATGAAAATGACGGCGATGATGAGCGGGTGCATGGTTTGCCGCAGGGAGATGCCGGCCGCTTTGATGGCCAGGAGTTCGAGCCGCTCGCCCAGGTTGCCGAATGTCATGAGCGACGCCAGGAGCATCGACAGGGGCAGCGCCATGGGCACGATGGTGAGGGCGGCGTAGAAAAACAGCTCGGCCAAGACGCCTACTTCGATGCCTTTGCCTACCAATTCATCGACATATTTCCACAGAAATTGCATCAGCAGCACAAAGAGGCTGATGAAGAATGTCATCAGAAATAACGGAAGAAACGTATTCAGGATAAAGAGATATAGTTTCTTGACAAGCGGCATGGCAGGCTTATTTCTTGTTGCAAAAGTAGTGAAAAAAAAGATACCCCGTGTCTCGTCTCCCTAAAAATGAGGGAAGCGCGGGGTGGCTTGGCGGCTTGTCATGAGCCGAGTCGGCGTTTGAGTGTGGCGACTTGCTTGTTCCACAGTTCCACGCAATCTTCCTTTTCGTCCGACTCGGCATAGTCGGTGATTTCGAGAATCACGTTGTTGGTGAGTTCATCGACGTTGATGCGAAATCCGAAGAAGGCTTTCGGGTCTTCCTCTTCGAGCCATTTGAAGCGGATAAACACGCCGTTGAGCAGGCCGGTCTTGCGGGCGGTCTGTTGCGATGCCGACCAGTAGAACGTGTAGGTGCGGCCGTTGCATTCGACTTTGTCGGCAAACCAGTCGGCCAGCCCGTTGGGCGAACTGATAAAACCCCACACCGAGTTGGGGGAAGCATTGTTGAGGTTATATTCTATCGTAATTTTTTCTTTTGTCATAAATCCATTCTTATTCTCGGCGAAAGTATAAATAATATTTCAACCACAGGGTATCTCTTGCTTATTTTTTGACCTCCTCTGTCAGCTTTCTGTTTTTTGATGGGGATTTCGGTGACTGGCATGATTCCTTGTGGTGATTTTCAACTGTTTGTGGAAAACGTTTTTTTATCGAAAAATATCTTGACCGGCCATGGGGGATTTGCGGTTTCGGGAGGTGTGGGGAAATGGACGGCTTATGACGGGAAAAGCGTCCGTCCGTATTGGCGAAAGGCGCTTTTGTCTGATACTAACGGGTTGTGTATGAAAAAAGAAAAGGTTGTCTCGCGACAACCCGTTTCTTTGTAAACCTTAAATTTAATACTATGAAAAAACATGATACAAATATAAGGTTTGAGGGATATGCTTCCAAATTTTTATGTGAAAAACTGCTCTTTGTTTAACAATGTTTGTGTGAAAAATATCCGAGCTGTTAACAAAATTCGCTATTTGACGGCCGAATCAAAATATTTGTTGAAAAATAAGATTTGGTAGTCGAGGGCATTGGCGCTGTAATTGTTGGTGTGTCGCCCCGGGTGGTTGTAGTAGTCGTGCGGAATTCCCCGTCTGAGCAATTCCTTATGGAGTCGCTGGTTGACGGTATAGAAGAAATCGTCATATCCGCAGTCGAAGACTATGTGCGGGTTTCCCGGTGTCAGACTGTCGAGCTGGTTGATGACGGTGTGGGCGTCCCACACATCGGGATTTTCTTCATAGGGTCCGAGCTGTTCTTTCATTTTCCAGTTGTCGGGGAAGGGGCGAATGTCTACTCCGCCGCTGATGCTACCTCCGGCGCCGAAAATGTCGGGGTGGCGCATCGAGAGCCACAGCCCGCCGTGGCCGCCCATGCTGAATCCCGTGATGGCACGTCCGCCTCGGTCGGCCCGGGTGGCGTAGTGCGAGTCGATGTAGCCGGTGAGTTCGTGCGCGACGAATGTCTCGAATTGCGATTGGGGTTGGGTGGGGCTGTCCCAGTACCAACTGCTTTCGCCATCGGGACAAACAAAGATGAGGCTGTTGCGTGTGGCAATATCGTTGAGCGAGGGTTTGACGGCAATCCAGGTGTTTTGGTTGCCGCCGAACCCGTGCAGGAGGTAGATGGCGGGATAGGCGGCCTGCGGGTCATAATTGTCGGGAAGGACGATGACGCAGAGAATCGAGCGGCCCATTTTGTCGCTGGGGACCTTGTCTTTTACCACTTTGGCCTGGGTTTGGAGGGCGACGAGTGCGAGAAGGAGTGTGAGCAGTTGTTTCATGGTGGAGGAGTTGAATTTTTTTGCTCTTTGCAAAGTTACTACAAAAAAGTGAAATGCGGAAAGATATAGTGATAGAATTGAGTTACAAGGGTTTTGGTTGAAGTGGCGATAATCCGTGAAGCCATTACAATCCCTGCCGAAGCCAAATCCTGACGCCGCT
>DVLI01000022.1 GCA_018715595.1 Candidatus Caccoplasma merdavium
GTCAGCTCGCTGCTGTTGGCAACCTCCCGGTAGTCGAACTCTTCATTGAAATAGTCAAGTACCCGCTCCGGGATATAGAAACGCTGTTCCGTTCCGCTATGGGAAGAAAGCGTATAGGACACCGATCCGGAACGATAGTAAGTATAGTCCATATCGGCTGTCGATCTTTTAACAGGTTCCGGCCGATGGATTTGAGAAGTATTGACCTGAGCGGCAAGCCTCTCCCGATAGTGGAGTTTTTGCCAGGTTCGGGGAAGTTTGGAAATCATCAGGTTACGGGCCACTCCCAATTCGGAAGCCTTGTATTTGGCATTTCCTTTGAGGATCGCATATCCACGGAGAATATCTTTCTTATCTTTCCGTTCATATACGGAATAGCCTCTCCGGGCAAGTGCCTTCTTGTATTCTTCCCATGACCACGATGGCATGGTTCTCAATACCTCCATACACTCTCTGCTTACTTCCGGAATGTTGCGACTTCGGATTTCTTCCGCAGTCTTCCAGCCACGTTTCACTGCAACTCGTTCGGCTGCACGTTGTGCCCGAAGATGAATGTTATGGTCATTGTTGATGTTTCCGTTTTCATCAAAGCGGCAAATTGCGGCGTGTAGATGGGGAACTTTCCCTTTGGATTCCATGTGCAGGTAAACCGTGTATTTGCTGTTTGCCAGATTGGTCGGGCTGGAACGGACTTTCCCGTCCTTGCCGGTAATCGTTTGTTTGTCGAACTCTTCGGCGAACTCGTGCCAGAGCTTTTGCCAGTCCTCAATGTCATAGAAACTGGTATGCTCAGGCGATGGACTCAACTCTATTCTGATTATGGAATTCTTGATCGGCCGATGCTGGGAAAGGGTCAACTGCATGGAGTTCCATATTCCCATAGCGTCCAGATCCGGGGGCAACAGATTGTCAAATACCCGATATATTTTTTCCGGATGCTTCTTGTGCTTTGATTCGCCAGTAATATAACGAAGGTCATTAATACCGTAAGATATGGCTTTGGCTTTTGCAATCATTTTTCTTCTGATTGAGGGTTGGACGGAATTCTGTTTTTCTCCTTTACGGCTTCCAGGAATTGGCAGACGCCTTCGGCAACATTGGAAAGTTCTCCGAGCCAGCCGACCATGAACGGAATCTGATTGAACATTACCATCCGCTGCTTTGTGGACATTCCGTGAAGTGCGGAGGTATATTTTACGAGATCAGACCGACAATTGTCCAGATTCTGAAGCAGTGCCGCCTCTTCTTTCGTGAGCCTCGCTTTGGGCTTGAAGTTATACGCACATGACAATATGTAGTCGCTTACGGTCATGCCGCATTGTTCGGCCAGTGATTTTATATGGTCTCTCTGGCTGGGAGTGACTTTTGCCCCGACAAAGACGCTTCTTGTTTCTTTCGGGGAAGCTGGTGTATTGACAATATCTTCTTTCATTTGAATCGTTGTTATAATGGTTGAAAAGGTGCGAGCTTGCGAGTACCGTACTGGCGAAGGAACTGAGCAGTCAAGAGCGCCAATGTACAACCGTAACGCAGTGAGGTTATACCTTGGCATATCTCGAAACAGTTACCTGTTTATCCTTCCCCGCAAGCCATATCGGATGCGTATAATGAATTGGCACTTGGACAAGGAAATGCAGGATAATATTATCCACTAAAAGAGGGGAGAAAATGAGTATCCACATGATGATTTCCTGCCGACTTTGCTTTATTCTAATATATACGCCCCTGCAATAAAGTAAAGTTGTACTCAGTAATGGTATTCTGGATTGAGAATATAATTTTTCCCCTCCTTTATGACCATCTGCTTGTTGCCAAGAAAGGTGGCTACTTTGACCGCCTTGTTGTAGCCGAGCTTTACATTATGCAATACGTAAGCTTCCTTCAGACGTTCCAGGTAGTCATCATAGCTGCCGATATTGCCATTGGCAAAAGCGGCAGCCACTGCAGCACGATGTACAGGCTCAGGAATCTCCCTCTGCGGATCGAACGGTTCTTTGGTTGGTCGCCCGCTCTTCTTCTCTTTGGACAGATATGGTTCTACCAGTTCGGGCAGGACGTCTTCGTTTATGCGGAAAGCGAAAGGTTCAAAGTCCCGGTCCCGGATGTGAACGGCCTCGACCACGCTTATGGCTTTGTCATCTTTGTCCACTTCTACCTGCAGTATGGTTTCCGCCTTGTTGTTGAGTTCCGTGCCGATGTGACCACGCGCATGTTCATCATTCTTGTTCTGATGCAGGACAGTATGGATATGAATTTGTTTGTCGTCCGTCCACTGCATGAATTTCGAGATAACTTCGGTAGATTCACTGGATGAATTGATGTCGTAAAGGAAATCACGGATGCCATCTATAATGACCAGACCCAAATCAGGTGTGGTGCCGATAGCTTCTTCGACTATCAACAGGCGCACTCTTGGTGCAAACTTGCGCAGAGACAACATGACCAGATTTTCCGGCACCTTGTCATCCGGCATTTCCGCCAAACGCAGGATGCGCTTCAGTACCTGTTGACAATGATGGCGTCCCTGCTCCGTGTCAATATACAGAATCTTCCTCTTGTTCTCGGGGAACATGGAACGGTAACGAAGAACAGTGCGGCCACTCAATGCTGATGCGGCAATGGCCGAAACGTTGAAAGTCTTCTTGCTTTTGGCTTTCCCGATGGAAGCGCTGAAATTCCCCAATGTGCCTATAACAGCATCATCCACCATCAACACCGCCGGAGCCTCTTCATAGCTATTCGTGACGCTCACGGCTGCTTCCTCTATAAAAACTGCCAGTTCCTCACGTGAAGGTATCGTTTCGTCCGTCTTCTCCATCATTACCAGTTTTTAAGGTTAGGTTTACGGCGATGGGAAGCGAGCATGGCTTCGTTCTCTTCCTCAAAAGTTTGCGGAGCCGGATTCTTTCGGGAGGATTCCAGCCATTTGTCCAGTTCATCCCGGTAAATGTATAGATGTTTCCCTTGCTTGATGACTGGAATATCATCTTTTTTGACCTTGTAATAAAAGGTCGATAACGGCATTTTGAGATAGGCGCAAGCTTCCTGCACGGTCATGGGGACGTGCGTGTTTTCTTTGGCTTCATGCTGCTTGGACAGTTTTTCTGTCAGCAGATTTTCCATGCTTGCTATCCGGTCGCAAAGTTCACCGACTACTGCCGGCAAGTCATTGAATGTAAGTTGGTCTGTTTTCATATTATAACTTTTTAATCGTTTAACATGCTGCGAACCAACCCAATGAAGCTTTGCAGAACAATACAGACCGGATTAATTATTTCATCTGCATACGTTTTTTGTTACGACTCATCGTTATCTGTTTCCAAATGGAAGCGATAGTCTCCCTTTTCAGGTACATCAATTGGAATCTGACTTGCTACCTGATCCCGCAAATTAAGTCTGAGATATTCATGACTCGCGCTTTCAAGTTCGTATGGAAATGATGCTTTGATAAAGACGGCTCTTTTCGCCAATGGTACTCTCAATCGTTCACCTACATTCCATGCCAGATGACGAAGTCCCGGTGACCGTAGCGGATTGTCAATATTGGAACGAATCGGTTTATAGAGTTCCGGCTGATCACAAGCCATGTACTCAATGTTGGAAATGAGAGTCGCTATAGCCTCTTTGGAGAGATAGGGGGCAGTCTTGATGGTTACATATTCCCGAATCGCATCCATAACCTTTACTTGTCTTTTCAGTTCTTTCTCTTTGAGTTCTTCCAGAATGGAATCATACTTTTCCAAATGAGATTCATTGGAACAATCAGGGACGACAGGTTCTTGATTTGACTGTGGGGATGGAGAATACTCCTGTTCAGAAGAATCTGCCGGTTGTTCGGTAGGCGGTGTTTCGGCAATACAAACAGGCTCTGTGGTGCTCTCTGATTCTATAACAGGGGAGGATTGTTCGCCAAAAGAGAAGTGGATGTGATTTTTCGTCAGCCAATTATAGAAAAATTTCTGCAGGACTCCACACAATATGATGGACATCGCCAGTCCGAGAATTACAGGAGTTGTTATGCGCATGATGTTGATGTCATGGCAAAGGGTAAAATAAGTGGCTATGGCCGCAAAAATGATGACGGATAGCGCAAGGATAAAACTTATTTTCTTAGTTCGGATTTGTTCTGTATTTGTCATCTTCTATCACTATTTGGAATTACTGTACGCCAAAGTTATGTGCGTTATTCCAGATACTGATAAATAATGAGTTATAATCGTCCTATTTTACACAAAAATTACGGATATAGTCCGATTTTTCGCTCAAAATCAAACTATATCCGCTAAAACAGGTGGTCAAAATGCCTGTCAGTCTTTCCGCATCAGGGTGATTTTCTTGCTGGCTTCACGCTTGTTGCTATCCACTACTTTCATGTACCTTTGGGTTGTGGTTATACTCTTGTGAGCCATCATGCTTTGTATGGTACGGATGTCTGTTCCGGCAGCCGCTTGCAGCGTAGCGAATGTTCTACGATAGGAGTGGAATGAAATCGGCTTCTCTATCCCGCATCTCTTCGCCACAGCCTTGATGCGTTTGTTCACCGTGTCAAGTGAGCCGACATTGAAAAGCCGCTTGTCAGTCCTGAACGGTTCGTAACGCCTGATAATCTGCATGGGGATGTCCATCAGCTTGATTTGGAACGGTACGCCCGTCTTTTGGCGTTTCGACACAATCCATGATGCGCCATTCATCTCAACGATGTTGTCGGTGGTCAGATTCTTGATGTCAGTGAACGAAATGCCCGTCCAGCACCCGAAAAGGAACAAATCCCTCGCCAATGCGAAGTTGGGATTGTCCAGACTGATTGTACTCAACGCCTGAATTTCATCTTCCGTGAGAAAGCCTCGTTCCTTGTGGTCGGGGTCAACGTGGTACATCGCAAACGGGTTTCTCGGTATCTTGCCATTGTAGTGCGCCGTGGTGACGATGTGTTTCAACGGTATGGAGTATATCCACACGGACGATTGCGCCAGCCCGACCTCTTTCGCAGGTACAGGCAGTAGTCACGGATGAAATCCTCCGTCAATTCGTTCATCGCCATGTCCGTCCGTTTGTATTGCTTCTTTATAAATTCCGCCACGTATTTGCGGACGGTCAGATACTTTTGGTACGTACGTTTGGAGCGGTCTTTGCCCACCCGTTTGGCAAACGCCTCGTTCTCCTTGTCAAAGGCTCGTAACAATGTTTCATACTCCGTGCCGATACCCTGGTAGGCGTTGCGTACCATTTCAGCCGTGACAAACGCCTCACGGTCGGAAAGCCGCTGGTAGTGCTTCGTTATCTGCGCCTTGATGTTGTCAAGCGCATAGTTCACCGCCACCGCCTCACGGCTCTTGCCTTTCGCCCTGTTGCCTTTGGCATCCCAAAGTCCCTTGGAAATGCGCTGTTTGCAACTGAACTGTGCGATAGTCCCGTTGATTGTAACCCGTCCCATGATGGGGACAATTCCGTTCTTTTCCTTGCTTCCGTTTACATAGAAGACCGTCTTGAAAGTGCTCCGCATAATCATTCTTTTTGTTTGGTGCAAAATTAGTTTATGGGAGTTGTAAAGGCAGAATGTAAACCTACGCAGAACACAGAAATAGAGTCTGTTGGCGTTAAATGTGCATCCGGTGTCGGGTAATGGTTTGGAAATGCATCTGTTGCTGCAATCCGCCCAAATCCGTTTTTCCGCCCTTATGTCATTCCGTGCCACCCGAAGCCAAACTCTCTGACCGTCAGTGAGAATGCTCAAATTCGCTTTATTCTGCGTTTTATCCTATTATTTTCACGGAAAATTCTTCGCACTAATTTCCTCTATTTTCGCGGTAGGCGTCGATGCGCTGTTTGAAGTTGCGGTGGAGGCATTCGCTGTATAGCCAGGGTTCTATGCCGTGGTAGTCGCCTACGTTGAGTATGTCGAGAATGTTGGGCAGGCTGCTGCCGTCGTATCCGTCGAGCACGAGCACCTTGTATTCGGGCGATAGGGTTACCGTGATGCTGTCGTGGAGCTGTGCCGGCGTGGCATCGGTGCGCCAGTTGACCGGGTTGATGCACATGACATTGGGCACGCTTGTCACCGGTTTTACATATTTCACGTCGGAGACGGAATTGTAGCAGATGGTGACACCCGTGTCGGTCGAGTCTTGGGCGGCGATAATCCACGGGGCCTGTGCTACGTCGTCGGGGGTGACTTTATAGCCGAGCACATAGGCGGCGACCAGCCGGGTGCGGGTCTCTTCGGACAGGGTTTTCAGCAGTTCGACCACCGACTTGCCTCCTTGGCTGAATCCCGCGAGAATAAACGGCCGGCCGTTGTTGTAGTGTGTCAGGTAATAGTCGAAGGCGTTCTGCACGTCGACAAATGCCACGTCGCGGTAACGGCGGTTTATCGTGTCTTCGTTGAGCGTGGCCCACGAGTCGAGCGTGATGTGCCGGTAGAACGGGGCGTAGAAGTTGTTGCCGTCGGCCATGTATTGGGCGACTTGGCTTATCTCGATGTCCATGTCGGCGCGGTGTTCGGGTTTCGACGGGTCGGCATGGTGCGATACGATGCCTTCGTTGGTGTACCAGTCATATTCCCATGTCGAGACGATGTAGAACACGTCGGCTCCTGTGCCGGTGTCGTTCAAGGCGATGTGCCACATGGTGCTGTCGGCGTATGATGGTTGTGCGGGAACGAATACCGATGAGATATGGGTCTGTTCGTCGGAACTTTGGCAACTTGCCAAGTAGAGGCTCGCAAGTAGCAGCGTACTCAAAAGTTTGGTTTTCATGTTTTTCCGTTGAATGATTTTTATAAGTGCCGGCTTCGGGGCGGAGCGTGTGTCGCGGTTTCCGATGTCGGCGCGAATGCGTTTTTTTGAGGCTGCAAGTTATGAATATTGATTGAGAAATTCAATGAAAAATCCCATCAGGAATGGATAAGGAGGGCGATTCGTGGCCGTCTGCCGTTGTTTCTCCTTGTGAGAGCGCGATTTAGACTATCGATGTCGGTCTGTTTCTGTCTTCCCCGTAATGCGAAATCGTGAAGAAACGCGTGTGGTTGGGCGGGAAACGGGTAGGGGGGATTAAAGCCAAAGAGGCGGCATCGGCCGCCTCTTTGGCTGGTATTTATTCCAATCGCCCGGTGGTGCGGCGGAATTCGGTTTCGTAGATTTTGTATTGCGTTTGGGCTTCGATGAGGTTGCTCTCGGCTTGTTGCCATTGCGATTGGGCGTCGAGCAAGTCGGTGAGGCTCGACATGTGCTGGCGATACCGGTCTTGCATGACACGCAGGTTCTCGCGGGCTTGTTGGCACCCCAGGTCGGCGGTCTCTATCATGGCATAACCTTCGGAGAGGTTTTGTCGGGCCTGTTGCGCTTCGATGGAGAGCAGCCGCCGGTTTTGCGACAAGTCGAGTTCGGCGTTGCGCAGTTGGAGCCTCGATTGTTTTATTTTTTTGAAGTTGGCTCCCCAGTGTAAAATGGGAATCGATACCGATACCATGCCAACGGTAAATCCGTCTTCGAATTTCTGCGTGTAAGGAATGGGGTTTCCCGTGGGGTCGGTGGTTATTCCTTGCAATTTGATATTCCCGTAATAGGTGTATCCAATGCTGAGTCCCGCCGTGGGAAGCATCTCGGCGCGGGTCATTTTTATCTGTTGCTGTTGAGCTTCGACCTGTTTTTGCAGCAGTATCAACTCGGGACGTTGTGAAATGTCGGCATCGAGGCCAAGGGGTGGTGTGATGGCGATAACCGTGTCGATGGCCGTTATCGGGGTTTCAAGGTCAGCTCCGATAATATGGCACAGGGCCAATCGACAAAGATTGACACCGTTGCGGGCTTTTTGCAACTGATAGTTGATTTCGCTGCGTTTGGCCTTGATGCGTAACAAATCGTTGGGTGTGGCCATCTGTGCTTGCACGCTCACTTCGGTTGTGCGGTAGAGCGTGTCGATTTGCCGGCAATAGCTTTCGAGCATGGCAATCTTGCGTGTGGTGGCCAGGAAGGTCCAGTAGGCATTGTCGGCATCGGCAATGACTTGCATGCGGGTCTTGCGCCGGGTTTCGTCGGCACATTCGGCTCCGATGCGGGCCAGTTTGTTGCCGGCGATGATTTTGCCGCCGGCATAGAGGGGTTGTGTGAGGGAGAGTCCCGCCATGTAAGTGCCTTTCATCTGCATTTTCATGCCCATGATGTCGATGTCTTCGACGATGTAGGCTCCCACGGCGCTTCCGTCGATAGACGGTAGGTAAGAGGTGAGGGCGATGGCTTTGTCGAGCTCGGCCTTGCGCAGGTTGTTATCGGCCTTTTGCAGCTCTTCGTTATGCGTCAGGGCCATTTCCCGGCATTCGGACAGGCTGAGTGAGAGCGGCGTCTGGCTGTTTGTCGCAAGAGGCAGAGCCGTGGTCGCGATGGCCAGCAGCCATCTTTTGGCCAATCGGTTTTGGAAGCGGATTATGGAAATAGAGGTTTTCATGCACAAGGTTTTTTGATGTGGAACAATGCCGTGTAAAAGAGCGGGAGGAGGATAAGGGTGATGATGGTTCCCACCGTGAGACCGCCCATGATGGTGATGGCCATCGAGCCGTACATGGGGTCACCGATGAGGGGTATCATGCCCACGATGGTGGTGAGCGAGGCCATGAGTACGGGGCGAACGCGGGACACAGTGGCTTCTACTACGGCATGATAGGGGTGCTGGTGTTCCTCGGTGATGAGCCGGTTGATTTCATCGACGAGCACGATGGCATTTTTTACCATCATACCCATGAGACCCATCATGCCGATGATGGCCATGAACGTGAAGGGCTGGCGCAGGAAATAGAGCGAGGGAACGATTCCACACAGGACAAACGGCAGGCAGAGAAGAATGAGCCCTACTTTTTTCCAACTGTTGAAGAGCAGCAATAAGATGCCCAAGATAAGGAATATGGTGATAGGAACGTATTTCAACAAATTCAATATCGCATCGTGTTGCAATTCACCTTCTCCCACCCAACGCATTTCATATCCGTCGGGGAGGGAAATAGCCTCTATCTCGTCCTTGATGCTTGACACGGCTTTGGCCGGGGTTGCGTCGAAGAGTGCATAGTTGGGGTCGCACTGAGCTTCGATGACCCGTTTGCCGTTGAGGCGCATCACACAACTCTCTTCCCAATCGAGACGCATGTCGGGGGCGACGTTGCTGAGCGGGGTGCTGCGCACCATGTTGTCGTGCAATTCGTTGAGTCCGGTTCCCCCGGTGAGTGCATTCATCACCTCATTTTCGTCAATGCGCACATTCATCATGCTCCATACGGGAATGTCGCCCAAGGACGAAATGCGGCTCCCGTCGTCATTGCGTACCAGCAGGCGAACGGGCAGTATGCGGTCTTGTTCGTAGATGACACCCACCGGCAGACCGTCGGTGGCGGCCAACAGGGCATTTCCGATGTCGCTCCGGCTGATGCCCGCGCGCAAGGCGTCTTGTTGCACATACTCGGCCACCAACGTCTTGCCTTTGGCTTTCCAGTTGTTCTCGACCGAGTAGGGGTCGATATAGGGGCTGTGCCGCATGATTTCCTCGGCCTGGCGGCTCAGGTCGCGCAGCACGGCCGGGTCGGGACCGGCAAATTCCACCTCTACCGTGTGGGAGGTCGAAATCGAGAAGTTGTATTTGCGTGCCCGGATATAGGCATCGGGATATAGGCTGCGCAGTTCGTCGAGAATGACAGGTATCGATTCGACGACGACGTCGTAGTCTTCGCAATCGACAATCAGTTCGCCGTAACAGTCTCCGCCCGAGGTCATGGGTCTTACGAGACAGTAGTGCGCCGGGGCGCTGCCCATGCTGGCCGATACCCGCACGATACCCTCTTTGGTTTTGAGTGTGCGGCTTATTTCGAGAAGGTCTTCTTTTACGTCATCGGGGCTGCTTTGCGCCGGCAAGAAGTATTCGATGACAAACTGGTCGTAGTCGAAATCGGGGAAAAACAGGTTTTTCACCTTTGTCATGCCGTAGGCCGAAAGCAGCAATACGCACACCGCTGTTGCGATGGTTGTTTTTTTGTACTCGATGAGGGTGGCGATGCTATGACGCACAAAACGGTGGACGGGAGAGTTCAGGCAACCCTCTTTGCTTGGGGCTTTCTCCCGAGGGGAAAGCCACGATTTGGCACACATGGGTACTTGTATGAGGGCCAATACCCAACTGGCCAAGAGACTCACGCAAAGTACGAGGAACAGGTCTTTGGCATATTCGCCGGCCGAGTCGGGTGAGAGGTAGATGCAGATAAACGTGGCGGCGGCGATAATCGTGGCTCCCAATAGCGGTAGGGCGGTGTTCTGCCCGATGCGATAGAGGTAGGTCTTAGGGCCGAAACCGCGTTTCTTGTCGATGAGAATGCCGTCCATGATGACGATGGCGTTGTCGACGAGCATACCCATGGCTACGATGAAGGCTCCCAGCGAAATGCGTTGCAGCGTGGTGCCGCATGCCAGTAGTATGGGGAAGGAGACGGCGATGGTGAGGACGAGCCCCACGCCGATGATGAGGCCGCTGCGGAATCCCATGGTGAAGACAAGTACCAAGATGACAATGAGCACCGACTCCAACAGATTGAGCATGAATGAGCCGATGGCGGCATCTACCAGGTCGGGCTGGAAAAATATCTTTTCGGTCTCCATGCCCACAGGTACCTGTTGCATCACTTCGGCCAGTCGGGCATCGACGGCTTTGCCTACATCGGGGACGATGGCATCGTTTTCGAGGGCGATGCAGATGGCGATGGCCGGTCTCCCGTCGACAAAGAATCCGTTGCGTTGGGGCTCGGCATAGGTGCGTTCGACCGTTGCCAGGTCGCCCAGACGCAACTGTTTCCCATCGGCCGTCGTGATGAGGAGGTCGCGTATGTCGTCTTCGTTCGAGATGGCACCGTCGATGCGTAGCGGAATGCGGTCGCCTTCCTGTTGATAGCTGCCGGCATCGATGGGTTTGCCGGCATTTTGCAAGGCCATCATGACTTGTGTGGGGATAAGACCGTTGCGGGCGAGGGTCTCTTTGGAAAAAGTCAAGTTGATGGTTTCTTCGCGGTTCCCGGCGATGATGACCCGTTTTACCCCGTTTACACCCAGGAGTTCTCGTCTGATGAATTTGGCGTATTTGTACATCTCGGGATATTCATATCCGTCGGCAGTCAGGGCGTAGAAGATGCCATACACGTCCATCATGTCGTCGATGACGACCGGGTCGTAGCAACCGGCCGGGAGCATTGCCTTGGCATCGTTCACCTTGCGTCGCAGCAGGTCGAAGTGTTGTTCGAGTTCATCGAGCAGTACGGTCATCTTGAATTCGACGGTAATTATGGCTGCGCCGTTTTGGCATTCGCTCTTTATCTTATGCACATTGGGCAGGGCGCGCAATTCGTCTTCCATGACCTGGGCCGCGTTCAACTCTACCTCATGCGCATTTGCTCCGGGCCAAGGTATCACGACCATGGCCTGTTTGGTGGCAACGGCAGGGTCTTCGAGTTTGGGCATTGCCATGAATGCCAAAACACCCGCCAACAAAATACCCGCCATGAGCGACCAGAAGAGGGTGGGCCGTTTGATAAAAAATTCGGTTATTTTCATTACAGTACCCCTCCTACGTTGGTTTGAGAATTGTGTTCGAGAATACGCACTTTGTCGTGTTCTTGCAACGTATTGACGCCGGCATTCACGATGCGTTCGTCCCCGTCGAGACCTTTGACGACGATAGCCCTGCCTGTCTCATCGGTGCCGTCGACGACAAGGCTGCGGCGCGACACGGTAGAGTCGTCATTGATGACCCACACGCAGGTTTCGCCGTTGTTGTAAAACAAGGCGTGCAGAGGCAATGTATGGGTCCCTGCTGCGTCGGGATTACTGAGCCGGATAATGACCTCGACGTTCAATCCCGGTGTTATTTCTTCGGCGGGAAGGGTTTCGAAGGTCAGTCTCATTTTATAGAGTTGGTTGCCGTCGGCTTTGGGCGTGATGCCGACCAATTTCAAGGGCAACTCTTCTCCCGAGGCATGGAGTTGCCGGCATGAAATGCGCTCGATGAGTTTGCGTTGTGCATAGAGCGATGCCGGAATGTCCAATGTCACATCGAGCCGGTGGGTGTCGAGCAGCGTGATGAAAGGGGTTCCGGCATCGACCATTTCGGCCTCTTCAAAGTTGATGCTCTGCACATATCCGCCGACCGGGGCATGGAGTCGGGTGTAATTGCATTTGTTGCGGTTGATTTGTAATTGCACGCCGACTTGTTCGAGACCGGCTTTGGCTTTCTCGTAATCGTTCCCGGCCAAGCTGTTGTTTTCATAAAGTTGTTCGAGCCGGGCCACTTCATGGCTTAATTGTTCGTGCTGTATCTCCAAGGCTTTGATGCCCAGGGTGTAGTCGGAGTCGTCGAGACAGGCCAACAGTTGGCCTTTTTCCACGCGGTCACCTTCTTTGACAACGATACGTTCGATTTGTCCTGCCGTTTTGAACCCCAGGTTTATCTCCTGGGCTTCTTCTACGATGCCTGTGAAGGATTTGAGCGAGTAGGGCAGAAGCGGAGTTGGCGTGGTCAATTCTACGCTTCTTTTCAGTTGTGTGTCCTGTTGGGGAGCTTGGCAGCCCGTAAAAGGCAGCAAGCCGATGAGTAACAGTAGTGTGGGTGATGCTTTCATTGTGTGATGGTTCTATAAAATGATACGGCAAAGGTAGTCTCGGCCGGTGTGAGTCTATACGCCTATTTGTAGGCAAGAATGTCCTATATGACGCTTTTTGGAAAAGTCTGTTGGCCGCGAAAACGAAATTTATACTTGCTGTCGGGGAAAGATTCCACGCTCAGAACAGGATATGGGTTTGATGAATAAGGGAGGGGGAAATAAACACCACGGGGGATTGTCCTGCAAGACAATCCCCCGTGGTGTGATAGGAGATAAGCGGGTGTTTCCTTATTCGTTGCCGACGATTACCCGCACCGTGGTTGTGGAAGAGTTGATATAGGGGGCATTCTCGGCAGGTAGGGCCGTTACCGAGAAATAGTAGAGCGAGTCGATGTTTACGCTCAATGCCGAGGTGTAGGTCTCTTGTGTCCTGCCTGTTGTGGTGCCCGATACGGTGCCGTTCCCTGTCGAAGTGCTGTGGAAAAATGAGTAGCTGTACTTGTCGGCATTTGAGAGGCAAGGAAAATCTCCTTTCCGAAAACACTTGTGGTCATCTTACACGTTGGCACCCATGCGGTAGGCTTCGTCGAGGAGGGGTGTCCCGTCGATGTCGCTCATTTTCCAAACGCCGCAACCGTAGAGGCACCCTTTCTCGACGGCTCCTTCGAGGCAGTCGGTGAAGCCGCGCAGGCTGTCGAACGTGCGTTCCAAGAGTTGCTTTTCTCCCTCGGCCGCCGTGGCGATGAAATAAAATTCCTTGTTGCTGATTTCGGTGTAGCGGGCGCAGCAACGGTCGATGAATGTCTTCATCTGCCCGCTCATCGTGTAGAAGTAGACCGGCGTCGCCAGCACGATGACATCGGCCTGAATCATCTTCTCGACGAGCTCTGCAACGTCGTCTTTTTGCGGGCAGGGTTTCCCATAGAGGCTGCATACGCTGCACCCGGTGCAGTAGTTGATGTGTTTGTCGGCGAGAAAAATTTTCTCGACATGGTGCCCTTTGTCGAGGCTTCCGGCCATGAAGCGGTCACACAGGGTGTCGGAGTTTCCGCCCCGTCGAGGGCTTGATGAGAAAATCAGTATGTTTTTCATTGTTTGGGTTCTGTTTTGATTGTGTGTTTGACGATAAAGATGCTCCATTCATAGAGCAGGTAGATGGGAAGCGCGACGATGGAGAGCGTGAAGACATCGCTCGTCGGGGTGATGATGGCGGCAACAACCAGTATCACCACGATGGCATGGCGCCGGTATTTCTGCATGAACTCGGTCGTGAGGATACCCAGTCGGGCGAAGAGCCAGCAGAGAATGGGTATTTCAAACACGACACCCATCATCAGCGTGATGGTCATCATCGTCTCCATGTAAGATTGGAGGCTGATGAGGTTTTCTACATCGGGGCTTACCTGGTATGTGCCGAGGAACCTGAACGTGAGCGGGAAGATGAGGAAGTAGCTGAGCAGTACTCCGGCCATGAAGAGCAGGTAGCTGTATGTGACGGCACGCACGACATACTTCCGTTCGTTGACATAGAGCGCAGGGGAGACGAACCGGAAGAGTTGGTAGAGTATGTAGGGCGATGCGCAGAGCACCGCGGCATACATGGCGGCCGTCATGTGTGCCGTGAACTGCCGGGCCAGACCGGTGTTGATGAGCTCTACCGTGAAAGGCTTTGTCGTCTCGCCCCACAAACCGGCCAGTTTGTCGAGGAGCCGATAGGTAATGAAGTCATTCTTCTGCGGGCCGAGAATCACGGCAAACAACGGCTCTTTGAAGACAAATGCCGTGATGCCCAGTGCGATGACAACGACAACCACCTTTATGAGGCAAGCCCTCAGGTCATCGAGATGTTCCCAGAAACTTTGTGGCGTGTCTGTTGTCGGGTGGCTCATTTCGGTTGGTCGTCCTCTTTCGGTTTTTGAGGAGCGTTGTCGTTGTTATCGGGGTCTTTCTCGATGCCGTTTACTCCGTCCTTGAAACTGCGGACGCCTTTTCCGATGCCTTTCATCAGCTCGGGAATCTTTTTGCCGCCGAAGAGCAGCAGCACGATGAGGGCGATAACGAGAATTTCTTGCATACCGATACCTCCAATTAGCAACAATGTGTTCATTATTTCCGAATTATATAGTTAATACAAGCGTATCCGCCGAAAACTTGCAGGAGCATGCCGGGAATGCCCATACGCAAATCCTGTGCGGCCAGGTAGGCGCTGCCGGTAATTGCCCATTCGCCGATGAACCCGATGGCCTGGTAAGCCACCACGACCGCCGCAAGGAGCAGGAGGGTGGCTTTGTGGAAGCGGGCGGCCGTGAGTCCGGCGACGATGGCGAGGCATGCCGATTTCAACAGTATGGCGGGCAGAGCCGCAGCGGCCGGCATGCCGAAGAGCAGGCTGTTGATGACTGGCGAAAGCACGGCGGTGAGCAGACCGGCCTTCCAGCCGTATTTATAGGCGGCTATCAGGGTGAAGAAGTAGATGGGCAACCAGATGAGCCCTCCTTGCGGGAGCAGATGGAAGAGTTGCGGCAGAATGATGTTCCCGGCCACGAAGAGCAGGGCGATGCCGTAGGTCTTGGCTTGGCCGTAGGGGAGAGAATAGAGTCTGACAGTTGATGTTTGCATAGTTATATGATTTTAAAATTGAATATCGAACCCGCCCATGCAGGTGGCCCGAGGCATGGGGTAGCCTTCGTTTATCTCATATTTTTGTGCCAGCAGGTTTTCCCCTTTGGCAAATATAGTTAAAAAACGGAATATCCGATAACGGGCACACAGATTCCACAACAGGAAATTTTCACGCTCCGGTGTGTCGAGCGACGTGTAGAGGCCGTGCACATATTGCACATCGCTCGATACCGACCAGCGGTCGTCGCTGTAACCGACCGTTGCGCAGGCTTTATGCTCGGGCGAAGCCAGCAGCGGTCGTTCCATGTGCAGCCAGCTGTATTGTGCCGAGGCTCTCCATGACGGGGAGATTTGCCACTGGACTTCGCATTCGATTCCCATGTTCTCGATATTCCCGGTATTGACGTTGAGGGTACCGTTGGGTACGCGCACGGTTTGTATCAGGTTGCTGCCGGTGAGGTAGAAGAGGTTGACGCCATAGGAAAGCCGTTCCTGCGGAATGTGTTGCGAGAAGGCGATTTCGTAGTTGATCACCCGCTCGGGTTGCAAATCGGGATTTTGCGGCGGGAACATATACATTTCTCTTATCGTGGGATTGCGGAATCCTTTGCCTACCACCGCTTTCATCTCGATGTGGCGTGGTAGATGCAACGAGATGCCGCCTTGGGGAACCCACTCGTTCCCCACATGGGAATTATGGTCAAATCGCACACCGGCGTCGAGCGTGAGCCGTTGTGTGATGTCCTGTCGCATGTCGACATACCCGGCGATGTCGTCGATGTTTTTGTCAACCAGCATTTGACGGGAGTCGGTGGCCGGAAAGCGATTCCACGCTTTGCCGCCGAAGTGTTGGTAATCAACGCCCAAGGTGGTAAGGTTCCCCTCGAAGAGACGGACGTTCTGGTATGCCGATAGGCCGGCCATGTGGTCTTTGGAGTTGAACCGATAGTCCAGCGGCGTGCCGCCTTGCACATAACCGTCGTTGATACGGTGGCGGCCCCAGTTGTAAAAAGCCGTCACGCTACCCGAGGTTTTCTCGTAACGGTTTTGGACATAAAGCGAGGTCACTCCCCGGGTGATGTGCGAATCGTTGTCGATGCGCGGAGCCGATACCGGTCCGGGATTGGAGGCGTTGAAATGTGTCAGGTTCAGGTCGGCGCCTGTTTCCCAAGCCGACGACAGCGTGTATGAAAGTTTGACGCTGCCTCCCATCTGTTCGAAACCCATGTCGCGGCGGTGACCGTCGGTGCGGTTGTAGAAAGCCGAGACCGTGCTGCCGAAATCTTTTGCTTTCGTCTGGTTGATCACCTCGCTCGTCAAGGTGTTGAATGAGCCGTATCCCGCTCTGAGTCGGGTGTGCGAACCTTCGTCTGCTTGCCGGGTTACGATGTTGATGACACCGCCCATGGCGTTTGAGCCATAGAGCATCGAAGCCGGCCCTCTCACGACCTCCACTTTCTCGGCGATTACCGATTGATAGGCGTCGGCAATCGGGTGCCCCATGAGCCCCATGTATTGCGGGTGCCCGTCGATGAGTACCAGCAGTCCCGATGTCGGACTGTTGCCGATGCCGCGCAGGCTCATGCCTCCGGCTGCCCCGGTCGATACGCCATAACCCAGGATACCCCGGCTCGTGGCGAACAGTCCCGGCACATGTGCGTTGAGAACGGGGAGCAGGGACGATTCATGGCTGTTCTCAATCATGTCGCGGCCGATGACCGTCACGGTCGACGGGAGCCTTCGGCTGTCGGTCTCGCTGCGGGTGCCGGTAATGACTACTTCGTCGATGTCGACACCCTTTGAGAGAGAAAGCGTGTCGACCATCGACGAGGCCGTGGGGAGATTCACCAGCATGAGCAGGCACACGAGAATCGGGTTACGCATGGGTATGCAGATTCATGTTTTTTACAAAAGTGTCGATGAGCGGCAGGCATTCTTGCGGAGTGCCTGCGTCGGCGCACAACTTTTCGAGCGGACAGCGGTCGGTGTGGGTGCGGTTGATGATGTAGGCGACTTTCTGCCCATAAGCGACTTTTATGCCGACACGCGTGAGCATCTCATAAGCACTCTCGCTGATGACGTCGGCATAGAGCTCCTTTATCCCGCCGATGGCCATGAGGGCCGCCGCACCTTTCCCCACCACTTTGTCGGCCATTACGGCACCATGCAGGAATCCGGGCGCTTCGTTTACGAGCATATAGAGGTCGTTCACCCCCCGTTGTGTGAAGGTGCGGGTCGTGTTGCCCTGTCTGATGACGCAGGAATAACCGCCCTCATGCAGTTGTTCGATGAGTTGTTCCATACGATTATTAAAACACATTTCCCTGTTTTAAGTTCTCGACAAAGCGGTCGATGCGTTGCATTTCTTGCGCAATGGCGATATTTTGGGGACATTCGGGCTCGCATTGCCGGCAGCCAATGCAGTGTGAGGCTTGGCGCAGGCGGGGTACACTGCGGTCGTAACCCACGAGGAACGCACGCCGCGCTTCGCGGTAATTCTCGGCTTGGGAGCTTTCGGGAATATATCCTTCGTTCACGCATTTGTTGTAGTGCAGCAAGATGCCGGGTATGTCGATGCCGTAGGGGCAAGGCATGCAATATTTGCAATCGTTGCAGGGAATCGAGGGATACTGCATCATGAGGTTGGCCGTGTCGTAGAGGAACTTGAATTCTTCTTCCGAGAGCGGTTGCAAGGGGGAGAACGAGCTCAGGTTGTCTTGCAGGTGGTCCATGTAGGTCATGCCGCTCAATACGGTCAATACGCCCGGGAACGACCCCGCGAAGCGGAAGGCCCAGGAAGCAACGCTGCGGTTGGGTTCCCGTTTCTTGAAGCGGGCCACGATGTGGTCGTGTACCTTTGAGAGGCGGCCGCCCAGTAACGGTTCCATGATGATGGCGGGGATATGCCGCTTTTCGAGTTCCTGGTATAGATATTCGGCGTTGGTGTTGCGACGGTTGATTTCTTTGGCGTGGTGCCAGTCGAGATAGTTGAGCTGTATTTGCACAAAATCCCATTGGTAGTAATCGTGTCGCGAGAGCAGGTAGTCAAAGACCTTGATGTCGCCGTGATAGGAAAATCCGAGATTGCGGATACGGCCGGCCTTGCGCTCTTCGAGCAGGAATTCGAGCATGCCGTTGTCGATATAGCGCGATTCAAACTCTTTCATGCCGTCATTGCCCATGCCCACTCCGTGCAGCAGCATATAGTCGATGTAGTCGACTTGCAGCTCCTTGAAGGAGTTGTGATACATTTGCATTGAGGCTTCCCGGCTCCATGTCGAGGGAGAGAAGTTCGACAACTTGGTGGCGATGAAATATTTGTCGCGCGGGTAGCGGCTCAGGGCGATGCCGGTGGCCTTTTCCGACTCTCCCCGGCAGTAGCTGGGAGATGTGTCGAAGTAGTTCACGCCGTGGGCAATGGCATAGTCGACCAGCTGGTTGATGGTCTCCTGGTCGAGCACGTTGCGCCCTTCGGCGTTCTTGCGGCTGGGCCATCGCATGCAGCCGTACCCCAGCAGCGAGATGTTGTTGCCGTGGCCGTCCTGTCGGTAGGTCATGCCGCCCTCGGGCAGGGAATCTTTCCCGGGGGTGTTTCCGTTGCCACAGCCGTAGAGGGCCGCCGTGGCGGTGATGGTACCGGCTCCCATGATTTTGAGGAAGTCGCGGCGGTTGATGTTTCCCTTTTTGTCGTTATGATTCTTGTCCATGATGGTGCGGCATTAGATGATACGGTGTTGTTCTACTCCCTCGACATAGATGGCGCTGAATGGCCGGCTCGGGCACAGGTTTTCGCAGGCTCCGCAACCGATGCATTTTTCGGTGTTGACGACCGGCAGTTCCACCTCTTTCCCCTCGACGGTCTCTTTTACCATCTGTATGGCTCCGGTGGGGCAGTGGCGGGCACAGTTGCCGCAGGAGACTCCGTCGGTGAGCGGAATGCAGTTTTCTCGCACCACGACGGCATGGCCGATTTTTGTGGCCGATTTCTCTTCGCGGGTTATCAGATGTATGGCTCCGGTGGGGCACACTTCCGAGCATTTCGTGCATTCGGGACGGCAATATCCGCGTTCATACGACATCTCGGGTTGCATGAAGGTCGACAGGTCGCCCGACGGACGCAGTACCTGTGTGGGGCACACCGACACGCAGAGCTGGCAGGCGGTGCAATGCTGCCGCAGGTTTTGGAGACTTCCGGCTCCCGGCGGCACCAAAGGGGTTGCCCGTGAGGGTATCTTCTTGTCGATGATGGGAGCGAGGCCGCCGTCGATTTTCTTTTCCTGGGCTTCCACGGCACCGGCCATCAGCACGCCGGCCGTTATGAGGAACTGTCGGCGCGAAGTCGGCGCATCGCTGCCCGCTGCGGGTGATGCCGCGACCTCTTTCTTGGCCCGCCCATAGTAGATGGCGCCTTTGCTGCATGCCTCGATGCAGTCCATGCAGTCGACGCAACGGCTGTAATCGATGCGGTGTTCTTTGGCGTCGATGCAGGCGGCTTTGCAACTGCGGGCACACAATCCGCACCGGTTACATTTCGAAGTGTCGATGCGCGGACGCAGCCAGGCAAAACGCGACAGCACGCCCAGTACCGTGCCGACGGGGCAGATGGTGTTGCAATAGGTGCGGCCGTTGCGCCAGGCCAGTATGGCGATGATGATGAAGGTGGCGAGCGCCATGAGGAACGTCGGCAGATTCCTCAGCCACACGTCGGTGGTGTAGAAAGCATAGCTGTCGATACGTTCGGCAAAGTATGCCAAGACATTGTTGCACCAGCCGTAGATGGGGGCGAAAAGATTCTGGGCGATGCGTCCGTAGGAACTGTATGGGGCAAGCAGCGCCACGAATGATGAGATGCCGGCAAGAAGGGCAATAATGAAAATCGCCAACACGCCATATCTCAACCACGACAGGGCGGGTGAGTGTGAGAAGCGGTATTTTCCCTTTCCCCGACGGCTGTGCAGCCCCGACACGATGTCTTGGAACACGCCCAACGGGCAGATAACCGAACAATAGGCCCTCCCGAAGAGCAATGTCAGGACGACGAGCCCCAGGACGATGACGACGTTCATCGCCAGCAGAGCCGGCAGGAACTGTATTTTTGCCAGCCACCCAAACCACGCATGCAGGCTGCCCGTGAAGTCGAGAAACAGAAGCGTGATGAGCAGGAAACAGATGAGGGCTGCAAGGATTCGGATTTTTCGTAACATAACGGGATTTTATTTTTTAAGGAGGTCATGGGTTTGTAACCATTTCTTGATGGCGGCATCGGCTTTGCCGGCTTCGCTCCCCCGTATCGGCAAGCCGGGCAGTAACGTGGCTTTGGGGCACAAATCCCTGATGTCGCTTTCGCTATGCCCCATGCGGCTCCCTTCGTGTGTCATGAAGGGTACGATGGTTTTCCCTGCGAAGTCGTGAGTCGTGAGGAATGTGGCCACGGGAGGGGCTATCGTGCTCCACCAGCACGGAGAGCCGACAAAGAGGGTGTCATAGGGCGTCAGGTCCAGGTCCGACTCTTGTAGGGCCGGTCTTGCTCCGGCTTTGATTTCGTTGCGGGCCTGGTCTACGACCGCTTGATAGTCGGCCGGGTACTCATTCTCGGGAACAATCTCGAAAATATCGGCCTGGGTGAGTTCTTGGATTTTTTCGGCCACGATGCGGGTGTTCCCGCTGTGAGAAAAGTACACGACCAGCGAGCGAGCCTGCATGTCGAGGTTGGTCGCTATGGCTGCTGTTGCTGTGAGTATGGATAATATCTTTTTCATGAGGAATGGATTTAAAGATTATAGGTACAAAGATAGACCCTCATCTACAATCCTTTATAAAACAGATTACAGATATTCATACCCATTTTACGGCTATTGTGTAACACCTCTCCGTCGTTGTGCTTTTGTAAACCACTTTGGCGGGATTTGTGGGTGCTTGAAAAGTCGAATAGGTTGAGTTCCCGTCTCGCTTTTTTGCTGCGTTTATAGTAGGTAGTCGGTAATTTTACCGCTGATTTGCAGCAACGATATTTCGCACAGTTTGGTGTCGTATTCGGCCGTGAGGATACGTTCTTCGGCATCGAGCAGGCTCTTTTGCGCTTCGCGCAGTTCTATACCCGACAAGTTGCCCAAGATATATCGTTCACGGGCAATGAGATAGTTTTCTTTGGCGGCCGTGAGGTTTTCGCGTTCGAGATTCAGCACTTCGATGTTGTTTTTGTAGGCTTGCCACAGGTTGCTGATGTCGGCGCGCAACGACTGCACGATGTCTTTTTGTTGCAGTTCGGCATTTTGGGCGGCGATGCGGGCGTTCCGTATCTCGCGGCGACGGTTCCCGTCATAAATATTGAAGCCGAGCGTGATGCCGAAGTTGGCGCCCAGGTTGTTGCGCCTTAGTGTCGTATTGGTGCGGTCGTAGGTGTTGAGGGTATATCCATATCCGGCGTTGAGGCGCACATAGGGATAGTTGCGCGAGAAGACCTTCTTCAAGTCGAGGTTGGCAATGGTCTTGTCTTGCTCGGCTTTGAGCAGGGAGGCGTTGGTTTGCAGGGTCGAGGTCCATAGCTCTTCAAAGACGAGCATCGTATTGACATCGATGACCGTGTCGACAACGGCGATAGGATTGCTCATGTCGGCGATGGCCATCAATTCGTTGAGTCGAATGCGGGAACTGTGCAAGGTCTCCTGTTGTTTCATGTATTGGGCACTGTCGGCATTGAAGTCGACACGCGCTTGCAGCAGGTCGAGCCGTGAGAAGTTGCCGATTTGGTATCGCTCTTCGACGATGCGCAGACGCTCTTTCGAGAGCGACACGGCGTAGAGGAAGTTTTTGAGACGAATCTCCTGTTGGATATAGTTGTAATATTCCGACGAGAGTTGTGCGATGTAATCCTCTATGGCGATGCGTGTGAGGGTTTCGCCCTGTTTTTCGAGCTCTTTGAGTATTTGATACTCGGTGATGATGGAGAAGCCGTCGAAGATGGTCCAGTTCAAGTCGATCCCCACATTCACGTTGCCGGCGTACAACCCGGTGTTATGTTCCGTTGCACCCTCGGTGCGGGGAATGCTCTTTGTGTTGTCGACATTTCCGTTGTATCCGGCCGTCAGGTCGACCGTCGGCAGCATGCCGGCATTGCCGCGAGTGGCGTTGTTTCGGGCCATTTGCTCCTCGTTGCGCACGATGCGCAGCGAATAGTTCTGTTCGAGGCCGGTCTCGATGCACGATTTCAGCGAGTAGGGCTCTTGTCCCTGCACGGCCAGGGAAAGACCCAGCCATAAGGTTATGAAGGATAAGGTTCTCATTCTTCGGGGGTATGTTTGCGTGGGGTGGATATATAGGTGTAGATGGCAGGTACGATATACATGGTCATGAAGGTCGAGATGAGCATTCCGCCTACTACGGCGATACCCATGGCAACGCGGCCGTTGGCTCCTTCACCGCTGGCATAAGCGAGCGGGAGCAGGCCGAGGATCGTAGCGGCGCTGGTCATGAGAATGGGACGCAGTCGTTGTATCGAGGCTTCTCTGATGGCCAAATGTTTGTCGATGCCGCTTTCTTGCCGCTGGTTGGCAAATTCCACAATCAAGATACCGTTCTTGGCAACCAGCCCGATGAGCATGATGATACCGATCTGGCTGAAAATGTTCATCGTCTGGTCACTGAAAAACATGAACACGAGGGCACCGCAGATGGCCAGCGGCACGGTGAGCATGATGATGAACGGGTCTTTGAAGCTCTCGAATTGGGCGGCCAGTATCAGGTATATCAGGACCAGCGCCAAAATAAAGGCAAACATCAGGCTCGACGAACTTTCGCGGTACTCCTTCGAGTCTCCCGTCAAGGCGGTGCGGAAGGTGTCGTCGAGTGTTTCGGCGGCAATCTTGTCCATCTCGTCGAGGCCTTGGCCGATGGTTTTCCCCTCGGCCAATCCGGCCGACACCGTAGCCGACACGAAGCGGTTGTAACGGTAGAGTTGGGGAGGAGCCGTGCCCTCTACGAGCGTGATGAGGTTGTCGAGTTGTATCATGTCGCCGTTGCTGTTGCGAATGTAGAGCGATTTCAGGTCGACCGGCTTGTTGCGTTGCTGGCGGTTGATTTCGCCGAGAATCTCATATTGCTTCCCGTTCATGTAGAAATATCCCATGCGCTGGCCGCTCAATCCGTATTGCAGCGTTTGGGCGATGTCTCGGGTGGTAACGCCCAGTACGTTGGCTTTTTCACGGTCTATTTCGATGCGGGCCTCGGGCTTGCTGAACTTCAAGTCGACGTCGGCCATTTGGAATACCGGGTTTTCATAAACCTTGGTCATGAAGACCGGCAGTACCTCTTGCAGTTTTTCGAGGTTGGCCGCCTGTATGACATATTGCACCGGCATGCTGCCCCGGCGTCCGCCGAAGGTCGATTGCTGTTGCACAAACGCGCGGGCCTTGGTTTTTGTCTGCACGGCCTTGGAGAGTTCCTCGGCCACCTGCATTTGCGTGTAGTCGCGGTCTTTGATGTCTTTCAACATGATTTCGACGTTTCCGCTTCCGCTCGACACACGCGCCGTGATAGCCGTGGCATCGGGCACAATCGAGTCGGCCAGGAGATTTATCTCTTCGGTGTAGTCGCGCATGAATTCATAAGTCACGCCTTCGGGACCGCGGGTGTTGATGGTGATGCGCGAACGGTCTTCGAGCGGCGCCATTTCCGACGGAATGTTTATCCACAGGTAGCCGATGATACCCAGCATGACAATGATGATGGGCAAGGCCAGGTAGCGGTGCCGCAAGAAGATGTCGAGCGAGCGGGAGTAGTAGTGGTTCATGCCCACGAAGAAGGGCTCGGTCTTGCGGTAGAACCAGTTTTTCTTTTCTTGCCGTTTGAGCAACTTGGTGGCCAGCATGGGGGTGAAGGTGAGCGCCGCAAAGGCCGATATGAGGACGGCTCCCGATACCACGATGCTGAACTCGCGGAAGAGCCGCCCCGTCGTTCCTTCCATGAACACGATGGGGAAGAATACGGCCACCAGGGTGATGGTCGTCGATATGACGGCGAAGAAAATCTCTTTCGAGCCTTCGATGCCCGCCTCTTTGGGCGACATGCCCCGTTCTATGCGGATATAGATGTTCTCGGTCATCACGATGGCATCGTCGACCACAAGGCCCACTGCCAGCACCACGGCCAGCATCGATAGCACGTTGATGGAGAATCCGGCCAAGTACATGACGAAGAAGGCGCCGATGAGGGATACCGGAATGACCACGCATGGCACCAACGTGACCCGCCAGTCGCGGAGGAAGAGGAAGATGATGATGATGACGAGAATGAAGGCTTCATAGACGGTGCTTTCGACCTCATTGATGGAGGCGCGGATAAATTTCGTGTTGTCGAAGCCGTAACTGTATTTCACATCATCGGGCAGGTCCTTTTGCATCGACGCCATGCGTTCATACACAGCATCGGCGATTTCGATGTGGTTGGCACCCGGTTGGGGAATGACCACGACGCCGACCATCGGCACGCCGTTCATTTTCATGTAGCTCTTCAAGTCCTGGGCTTCGATGTCGGCCGTTCCGATGTCGCGGAAACGGATAATGCGGTTGTCGCTCCGTTTGATGATGAGGCTGTTAAATTCCTCGGCCGTGTGCATCAGTCCCAGTGTGCGTATGGTCAATTCGGTCGTGTTGCCCTCGATACTGCCCGAGGGGAGCTCGATGTTTTCTTTGTCGATGGCGTTTTTCACGTCCATGGGGGTGACTCCATATCCCGCCATCTTGGCCGGGTCGAGCCACAGGCGCATCGAGTAGCGTTTCTCACCCCATATCGATACGCTGCTCACGTCGGAGATGGTTTGCAGTTGCTCCTTTACCGTGAGGTCGGCGATCTCACTCAGTTCGAGCAGGGAGCGCTTGTCGCTCTGAATGGCCACCATGAGGATCGGGGTGGCGTCGGCATCGGCCTTTGACACGGTGGGCGGGTCGCAGTCGTCGGGCAGATAACGTTGGGCGCGCGATACCTTGTCGCGCACGTCGTTGGCGGCCGTTTCGAGGTCGACCGACAGTTCAAATTCGACGGTGATGCGGCTCTGGCCTTGGCGGCTCACACTCGACAGGGAACGAATGCCGGGAATACCGTTGATGTTTTGTTCGAGGGGCTCGGTGATTTGGTTTTCGATTACGTCTGCGTTGGCACCCGAGTAAGAACAGGTGACCGAGATAATGGGATTATCGACCGAAGGATATTCCCTGACGCCCAAACTTTGGTATCCGATGATACCGAACAGTATGATAATCAGGGTCAATACGGTGGCTAATACTGGCCGTTTGATGCTGAGTTCCGAGATGTTCATGGCAGATGTCCTTCTTATTCGATGTTTTGCAAGGTGACGTTAAGGCCCGTACGCAGTTGCAGCGTGCCCGAGGTGATAATGGTATCGCCTATGTTGAGGCCCCGGAGAACTTGCACTTTGGCTTCGGTACGCAATCCTTTTTCGATTTCAACCGGTTGGGCTTTTCCCGATTTGTAAAGGAACACTTTGTCGATACCCATTTCGGGAACGATGGCATCGGAAGGTATGGCAATGGCCTGTTTTACCTCTTGTGTTTTCAGCTTGATGTGGACGAAACGTCCCGGGTAGAGCATGCCGTTGCTGTTGGGGTAGGTGGCACGCATGGTAAAGGTGTGGGTTTCGGAGTCGAGGCGTGAGTCGGAGGCATATACATGCGCCTTGAAGGGTTGCATGAATCCGTCGACGGTAAATTCAAAACTGGTGCCGTTCTTGATGAGTCCGGCATATTTCTCGGGTATCGAGAATTCGATTTTCAGCGGGCTGATTTTGGTGAGGGTGGCGATGGGGGTGGACGGGGTGGCATAAGCTCCTTCGCTCACTTGACGCAGACCGATGATGCCGTCGAACGGCGCTTTCAGCTCGGTCAGTGCGATGTTGGCCTTTACGATGTCGATTTCGGCTTGCAGGGTGGCCAGGTCGGTTTGCACCTGTTCATAGGCTTCTTTACTCACGGCCTCTCTTTCGAGAAGGGCGTTTTGCCGGTACACCCGGTCTTCGGCCAGTTGCAGTTGCACTTCGAGTTTGCGCAACTGGGCTTGCAGCGGTGCGTCATTCACCTTGGCCAACAAGTCGCCTTTGTTCACAAACGAACCTTCTTTGAAATTGATGGAGGTGATTTTGCCTGATGTCTCGAAAGAGAGGTTTACCTCTTCGTCGGGCAGCAGGTCGCCGGTGACATTCCTCTCCTCGCTCAGGGTCTCGGGCTTGATGACGTATGCCGTGACGTTGAGGCTTTTTCGGGAGGGTTTCGATATGGGAGTGTCGCTCTCCTTTTCCTGGCTGCCTAACGGATAAAACTTGTAAACTCCAAATCCTGCGAGGCCGGCTATGATGAGTGTGATGAGGCCTGTCCGTAATCTTTTATTCATGGTTTTTGTCAAAAAAAATTTTATGAATTTAGACGCTATACTCCGATAAGGTTTAATATGAATCTGCTTTTTTTACATTCTTTAAAACCTGGATTCGTTTTTCAATTCGTCGCCACGATTGTTCAAAGATAGAAAATTCTAAGTTATCATTCCAAAGAATATCCTTCGTTTTATAAAATAATAATGAGAGACGTTGCAGAATCTGAAATTATGTTGCACGTTGCACCTTGTTCCGCCACTTTTTCTCCTGCCGATGGTCGGCTGAGATGTCGGTGTCGTTCCCGCCTCGATGTAGACAGATTACGGTTTCCACTACCTTTTTTACCGATTTGGCGTCCACCCGTTTCCGATGCCGGGAAAATAGGTTATCTTTGTTCTGTAAAATTCTGATACTTATGAGCGAAATCGAGAAAATCAACCATGTTTTTGAATACAACGACCTCATGGGGGTCGAAACGCTCAACCCCTTGGTGAGTGTCGTCGACTGGTCGAAATGCGAGCCGATGTTTTCGTCGCGCCTTTCTTATGGATTCTATGCCGTTTTTCTCAAAGATATCAAGTGCGGCGACATGCGCTATGGCCGCCATTATTACGATTATCAAGAGGGCACGCTCGTGTTCTTGGCTCCGGGTCAGGTCTATGGCATTGAGAACCATGATACGAAGGTGCAACCCAAAGGGTGGGCTTTGGTGTTTCACCCCGACCTCATCAGGGGCACTTCGTTGGGACGGCACATCGACGATTACACCTTTTTCTCTTATGAGGTGAATGAAGCCCTGCACATCTCCGAGCAGGAACGCGGCGTCGTCATGGAGTGCTTGCACAACATCGCGGCCGAGTTGCAACATGCCATCGACAAACACAGCCGCATGCTCATTGTCTCCAACATCGAGTTGTTGCTCAACTACTGCATGCGTTTTTATGACCGGCAATTTATTACCCGCAGCAATGAAAACAAAGATGTCATTGTCAAGTTCGAACGTTTGTTGCGCGATTATTTCCGCTCGGGAGAACCGGCCGAGTCGGGATTGCCCTCGGTGAAATATTTTGCCGACAAACTTTTCCTCTCGGCCAATTATTTCGGCGATTTGGTCAAGAAGGAGACGGGTCGGTCGGCGCAAGAGTATATACAGCAACTGCTCATAGCGACGGCCAAGGAGCGTCTTTGCGACCCCTCGCAGAGTGTGAGCGAGATTGCATACAGCCTGGGATTTCAGTATCCGCAGCATTTCAGCCGCATGTTCAAGAAGAGCGTGGGTCTCACGCCCAACGAATATCGGCAACACAATTAGCAATACGCGACGGGGGCTGCATGCCATGAGACATGCAGCCCCCGCTGTTTCTTTACGCGTGATAACGCCTCATCGGAATTTCATGTCGCACCCCCAGTGACGGGCCAGCCGTCGAGCCTCCTTGGCGGTGAGGTGAATGACCGCTCCGTGTTTGGGTATCGAGAAGTTGGTCGCTTTCATTACCCCCTTGTTGAAATGACCCAAGTCGGTGAAGGTCTTGAAGTCACTTGTTTCCCTGAATCCGAAGTTGTGGGGTTTGAGGCTGTATATGTCATACATCAGCACCCAGCGGTCTTCTCCGATGCGTTTCCAGACATTGGGCGCTTCACAACCTCTCGGCTCGGAGTCGTACCAACCCTCTTCGTAGACATACCCGCTGTGTATCGAGTCGGAGACCGCATGACGGATTCCTGCGCACCCTTCCTGGGCCACATAATAGAGATGGTATTTGTCTCCGACTTTTGTGATGTCACCGTCGATGTAGGAAAATTCCTTGGGGTAGTTGAAGAGCCGTTTCGGCTCGGTAATCAGGCGGGTGAAAGCATCGTCGGTGTAGGCGTAGTAGAGTTCACAGCGCTCGTTGCGGTGACGCATGGTGAAGTATATCATCAGCTTGCCCTCTTCGGGGTCGTAGATGGTTTGGGGAGCCCAGGCGCAACCTATGTCTTCATAGCCGGGAAATGCGGTGTCGAGCCTGAAACAGGAGTGTGTCCAATGTATGAGGTCGGTCGAACGCATCAATACCATCGAACGGTTGTTGCCCCAGCCGTAGGTCTTGCCGTCGCGTTCCCATTGGGTGGTGCGGTATCCGGCCTCTTGTGCATAGATGTGGAGGTCGGTCATGGCCAGGTAGAAGGCTCCGTCGGGTCCGCGCATGATGTGCGGGTCGCGTATGCCGTGTTGCTCGGCGATGGTATCGCCCGCAACGACGGGCTGCCCGTTGTTGACATCGGTAAACGAGTAGCCGTCGGCGCTCAATGCCATGTGGAGGCTGTGCGTGTCGTCCTTGAAATAGACCAGCAGGTAGGCGGCCATCTCTTTCTCAGTGGGAATCTTGACTCTTTTCTTGGCTTCGGCTGTGGGTACAAGCAGGCAACATGCCAACAGAAAAGTAAGGAAGGAGCGTGTTTTCATAAGGTGGGTTTATTTTTGATGACGTGATGTGATAGCTTCAAATACCTTCCGGGCCAATATGCGGGCCCCGGCAGCATCGGGGTGCACTCCGTCGGGAAAATGCTCCGTCATGTTTTGGGTAGGGGTGTGCAGGTCGATGGTCTTGACCCGTTTCTTGCGGGCGGTTTTTTTGATGGCGGGAATCACTCCGTGCACAAGGGTGCTGTCGTTGATGCCCCAACGGGTGCCGTAGACGGTGGCCGGGTAGCAAAGGTAGATGCGCGGGCTGCCTTCGTGGCGGAACGAGTCGACGAGTGCCGCCAAGTCGTGTGCGAAGTCGGCGCCATGTTCCCAGTTGTGCGGCTTGATGTCGTTGGTCCCCAGTTTGATGATGACGATGTCGGGGCGGAAGTCGAGGGCTTTCCTGAATATCTTTTCCTTCACATACGGCAAATCACCTTTATACAGCAACGTGCGGGAGTTGATGCCGAAATTTCTCACTTCATAACCTTCGCCCAGCATTTCGCCCAATACCGAAGGATAGCACTCCCTCTCGCGGTTTTCGAGCCCGTAGCCATAGGTGATGCTGTTGCCGACGCAGGCCACCTTCACGGGCTCTTTCGCATAAAGGGTAGCCGATATCCATGTGGCGGCGATGATATACAGAATTTTTGTTTTCATGTCGGTTTTTATTGTCCTGAATTTTTTTTGCGTTGCAGCCACGCGATGGCGTATGAGCAGGTAGCCTTGAATGTGAGCCCTTCTTCACGGGCGTAGTCGTAGGCTGCCCCCACGAGTCGCGAGGCGATGCCCCGCCCTTCGAGTGCCGACGGGACGATGGTGTGTATGACGTCGAGGACATTGTCCTCGCGGCGGTATTCGACATAGGCGATGAGTCCGTCGACCACGGTCTCAAAGCGGCAGGTTTCGGGTCGGTGTGCGATAAGTAGTTCCATTCGTTCCAAAAATTAAGAGATTAAAGAGCAAATTTCAATAGCAGTATGGCGGTCAGGATATACATTGGTACCGAAATTTTATGCCGTTTCCCGCTGAGCAGGTTTATGACCACATAACTTATCATGCTCAGAATGATTCCTTCGGAGATGCTGTATGCAAACGGAATGATGAGAATGCAGATGAAGGCGGGAATCGCTTCGCTCAGGTCTGAGAAGTCGATGCTGGTCATCGACGACGCCATGGACAACCCCACCAGGATAAGCACGGCACCGGTGGCCGGAGCCGGTATGGACAGGAAGAAGGGGGAGAACAGCAGGGCCAAGGCAAAGCAGGTTGCCGTCGTGAATGCCGTCAGTCCCGAGCGTCCGCCCTGGGAGATGCCGCTGGCGCTCTCGACAAATACCGTTACCGTGCTGGTGCCCAGCATGGCGCCGCAGGTGGTGCCTATGGCATCGGACATGAATGCCTCTTTCAACCGGGGAATGCGTCCGTTGACCGTCATGCCGGCTCTGTTGAAGACCCCGATGATGGTACCGAGGGTGTCGAACATGTCGATGAACAGGAAGGTGAAGACCACAATGACCATTTTCAGGGTGAATATCTCCGAAAATTCAAACTGCATGAAGATGGGCTCTATCGATGGCGGCAGGTTGATGATGCCGTTGTAGTGGGTGATTCCCATCGGAATGCCGATGAGCGTTGTGAGGAGAATGCCGATGAGCAACCCGCCCTGCACTTTTTTTATGGCCAGTATGGAGGTGATGGTGAGACCTATCAGTCCCAGTAAGGCATCGCCGCCGGTCAGATGCCCGATGGTGACGATGGTGGTTTCGTGGGGAACGACGATGCGGCAGTTGATGAGCCCTATAAATGCGATGAACAACCCGATGCCCACCCCGATGGCTTGTCGCAGGGTAGGAGGTATGGCATTGACGATGGCTTGCCTCAACTTGGTGAGGGTGAGTATGATGAAGATGATGCCTTCGATAAATACCGCCGTGAGGGCAAATTGCCAGGAGTTACCCATTTGCAGGCATACGGTGTAGGTAAAGAAAGCGTTCAGCCCCATGCCCGGTGCCAGGGCAAACGGCATTTTGGCCCACAGGGCCATGCACATCGTGCCTATGACGGCCGCGCAGGCCGTGGTGGTGAACAAGGCTCCCTTGTCCATTCCTGTCTCCGAGAGTATTGCCGGATTGACAGCCAAGATATACGACATGGCAAGAAACGAGGTAATGCCGGCCATTATCTCGGTGCGAATTTTCATTGTTGCGGGGTCGAACCCCACCCATTTTTTCCACATGGGCGATTGAAGTTAAAAAACGCATTTTGACGCGATAAGGTCAAAATGCGTGAAGAAAGAGTGGTTGACTTTTTACTATTGGTTGATGAGCAGCCAGGCGTCGTTGAACTCGGGCGAATATTTCAGCTTGATGGCATCGCGCAGCTCTTCGGCCTCTTTCCGGGTATCGAAGCTGCCGGCAATCACGCGGTACATCATTTGATTGTTGCGTGCCAGGAAAGCACCATAACCGTCTTCTTTGAGGCGCTCTTTCAGTGACGAGGCATTGGTCCGTACCGAAAAACTGCCCACGACGACGTTATACAGTTTCAGCATATTGGCGTCGTCATCGACGACCGATATGCGTTCGTTGCTCACCCGCTCTTTTACCGGGGCTTGTGTCGTAACGACTTCATTCTCGACCGGGACTTCTTCGACGGCCTCTTTCTCTTGTGCTTTCATATATGCAGCCTTGTATGCGCTTTCTTTCGACTTGCACGAGCTGGCACCTATCATCATGGCAACAGCGATGAATCCTAAAAAGATTGTTTTTTTCATAATATTGAATCGATGTTATATCGAGCAAAAATAGAAAGAATATTTGACTAATTCATCTTTTTTACCGATAATTTTGACAAATCCCCCACCTGCATCTGACCTAATATCGGAGCACGCCGCCGTTTGCATGTGATATTTTTTTGTTACATTTGCAATCATTAATTGTCTACGAAAAAAATACCGCATGAAACACACGCTCTTATTTACGTTGCTTTTTATGTTTGTCCTCACGTCGGGAGCAACCTCGTATAAAAAAATATCCAACGGTGTCGTAGTGACCCTTCCTGCCCGGAACGACACGACGGCTCGTCTCCTGCGCCTGCAAGTTGTCGATGAGAGCATCATTCGGGTGACCGCGGTTCCCGGTCGCAAATTACCCAAAGACAAAAGTTTGGTCGTTCTGCCCGAGGCTTTTACCAAAACCCCTTTCTCACTCTCCGAGCACGAAGGCACCCTTACTTTGTCGACCCGCGAGGTACGGGCTTCGGTCGACCTGACAACCGGTGAGGTCTCTTTTGCCGATACCACGGGCGCCGTTCGCCTGCGTGAGCGTTGCGGTGGCGGCAAGACATTCTCGCCCATCACGGTCGACGGCGTATCGGCATACAGCTATCGCCAGCAGTTCGAGTCTCCGGCCGATGAGGCGTTTTATGGATTGGGACAGCACCAGTCCGATGAGTTCAACTACAAGGGCAAGAACGAGTCTCTCTTCCAGTACAACACCAAAGTGTCGGTACCGTTCATTCTCTCCAACAAGAACTACGGGCTCCTGTTCGACACCTATTCCCTCTGCAAGTGGGGCGACAGTCGCGAATATGCCCAGCTGGGAGACCTTTTCGACCTCTACGATGCCGATGGAAAATACGGCGCGCTGACGGCACTCTATCGTCCCGATGCCATGAACAAAAAGGTGCAGCCGTTGACTCGCCGCGAGAGTCGCATATATTATGAAGACCAGAAAACCATTCTCGATTTGCCGCAGGATTTCCCGCTCAACGGCGCTCGTGTCCTCTATACGGGGGAGATAGCCGCCCGCGAGACGGGCGATTATCGCTTTTTGCTCTATTATGCCGGATATGTAAAAATCTATATCGATGGTGAATTGCTCGTGCCCGAACGTTGGCGCACGGCATGGAATCCCAACAGCTATAAGTTCACGACCCGCCTCACGGCCGGCGAGCGTGTGCCCATACGCATCGAGTGGGCTCCCGATGGAGGCGTTTCCTACCTCGGCTTGCGGGCGTTGAGCCCTGTCGACCCGACCGAGCAGAACCGGCTCTCGTGGTATAGCGAAATGAGCGAGGCCCTCGATTATTATTACATGGCCGGCAACAATGCCGATGAGGTGATTGCCGCATACCGCCGCCTTACCGGCAAGGCACAGGTCATGCCGCGGTGGGCGATGGGTTTCTGGCAGAGCCGCGAACGGTATAAGACGCAGAAGGAAATATTGGCCGCGCTCGACGAGTTCCGCCGCCGGGAGATACCCATCGACAATATCGTCCTCGATTGGAGCTATTGGCCCGAAGATGCCTGGGGCAGCCACGAATTTGATGCCGCCCGCTTCCCCGAGCCGCGCGCCATGGTCGATTCGATACATGCACAGCATGCCCGCATGATGATTTCGGTGTGGCCCAAATTCTATATGACCACCGAGCATTACAAGGAGTTCGACCGTCACGGCTGGATATACCAACAGGCCATCAAAGACAGTATCCGCGACTGGATAGGCCCCGGTTACATCGGCTCTTTCTACGATGCCTACTCGCCCGGTGCCCGCAAACTGTTTTGGCGACAGATGCAGGAGCACCTCTATCCGTTGGGCATCGATGCCTGGTGGATGGACGCCAGTGAACCCAACGTGCGCGACTGCACCGATATGGACTATCGCAAAGCGCTTTGCGGCCCCACCTCCCTGGGCCCTTCGACCCAGTATTTCAACGCCTACGCCCTGATGAATGCCGATGCCATTTACAACGGCCAGCGTGCGGTCGAGCCCGACCGTCGCGTCTTCTTGTTGACCCGTTCGGGGTTTGCCGGCTTGCAACGCTACTCGACCGCCACTTGGAGCGGAGACATTGCCACCCGTTGGGAAGACATGAAGGCTCAGATTTCGGCCGGTCTCAATTTCTCCATCAGCGGCATTCCCTATTGGTCGATGGATATTGGCGGTTTCTGTGTCGAAAAACGCTATGAGGCGGGATTCAAGTATTTCAACAAGACCGGCCGGGAAAATGCCGACCTCAAAGAGTGGCGCGAGTTGAATGCCCGCTGGTTCCAGTTCGGCGCATTTGTCCCCATCTTCCGTTCGCACGGGCAGTATCCCTATCGCGAAATCTACAACATCGCCCCCGAAGGCCATGAGGCTTACCGCACGATTGCCTATTATACCCGCCTGCGTTATGCCCTCATGCCCTACATCTACACGTTGGCCGGCATGACCTGGCACGACGACTACACCATTATGCGCCCCTTGGTGATGGACTTCCCCTCTGATACGGCGGTGTGGAACGTCGGCGACCAATATATGTTCGGGCCGGCCTTCATGGTTTGCCCCGTCTACACCTACGGAGCCCGTTCGCGCGAAGTGACATTTCCCGCCGGTACCGGGTGGTACGACTTTTATTCGGGTGCACATATCGTCGGCGGTCAGCGTTATGCCGTCTCGGCACCCTATGCCCAAATGCCGCTCTTTGTGCGCGAAGGTTCGATTGTGCCCTTCGGTCGGGAAATGCAGTATAGCGACCAGTATCCGGCCGATACGCTCACGCTTTACCTCTATACCGGCCGTGATGCCCGCTTCACGCTTTACGAAGACGAGAATACCAATTATAACTACGAGAAGGGAGCCTACTTGCAAATACCCTTCTCCTATGATGAGGCTTCGGGTGTGCTGACCGTCGGAGCGCAACAGGGTGCCTATGCGGGAATGCCTCTGCGCCGCACGTTGCATGTGGTGGTCGTTAAGCCCGATGCGCCGGCGGCTTATGACCCCAATCGCACGCCCGATTACACGGTCGACTATTCCGGACAAAAAATCGAGTTGAAATTGAAATAAACCCTTTTTATCATGAAAAAACTGTTTCTTTTCACCCTTTCGTTGTTCTCGGCGGTGGCGGTGGCTCAGAACCGGCAGCCGCTCTATCTCGACGAAAGCCAACCCATCGAAGTGCGTGTGCAAGACGCCTTGTCGCGCATGACCCTCGAAGAGAAAGTCAAGTTGTGCACGGCACAAAGTAAATTCAGTTCGCACGGTGTGCCCCGACTCGGCATTCCCGAGATATGGATGAGCGACGGCCCCCACGGGGTGCGCGAAGAGATACAGTGGGACAGTTGGGGAAATGCCGGCTTTACCAATGACTCCTGCACGGCCTTCCCGGCCTTGACCTGCCTGGCTGCCACTTGGAACCCCGAGATGTCGGCTCTTTATGGCAAGAACATCGGCGAAGAGGCCCGTTATCGCGAGAAAGACATTCTCTTGGGACCCGGCTGCAACATCTACCGCACTCCGCTCAACGGCCGCAACTTCGAATATTTGGGCGAAGACCCCTGTTTGGCCTCGGTGATGGTTGTGCCTTATGTGCAGGAGTTGCAGAAAAACGGCGTGGCGGCTTGTGTGAAGCACTTTGCCCTCAACAACCAGGAGAAATGGCGCGGTCACATCGATGTGGAACTGAGCGACAGGGCTTTGTATGAAATATATCTGCCGGCCTTCAAGGCCGCCGTGCAGGAAGGTGGTGCATGGAGCATCATGGGCTCATACAACAAAGTGCGTGGTGAGCATGCCTGCCACAACGACTTGCTGCTCAATCGCATACTCAAAGGCGAATGGGCCTTCGACGGTTGTGTCGTGACCGACTGGGGCGGAGCCCACGATACCCGCGAGGCGGTTTTCAACGGCCTCGACATCGAGATGGGAACCTATACCGACGGTCTCACCTCGGGTCGCAATTTTGCCTACGACAATTATTATTTGGCACGCAACTATTTGGCAGGCTTGCAATCGGGTGCCTATCCGGTTTCGACGGTCGATGACAAGGCCGCCCGCATCTTGCGTCTGATATTCCGCACGGCCATGAACCGCAATCGTCCGTGGGGCTCCTTTGCTTCCGAAGCCCATTTCGACGCGGCGCGTCAAATCGGTACCGAAGGAATCGTGCTTCTGAAAAACGACCCGGTGAAGCGGCAACAGCCGGCACTTCTTCCCATTGACCCTTCGCGGTATGAAAAGATTTTGGTGGTTGGTGACAACGCCACACGCCGGCTCACCGAGGGCGGCGGCTCGTCGGAGTTGAAAGTGAAACACGAAATTTCGCCCCTGCAAGGTCTTGCCGAACGCTATGGCGACAAGATTGTCTACACGCAGGGATATGCCGCCGGCCGTCCCCGCTATGGCAAGGTCGACAAGCCGCGTGTCGATACCGACTCGCTCTACCGCAAGGCTGTCGAGTTGGCTGCCGATGCCGATTTGGTGATTTTTGTCGGGGGTCTCAACAAAAACCACGAACAGGATTGTGAGGCCGGAGACCGGGTACAATATAGTTTGCCGTTCGGTCAGGACCGTCTCATTCCCGAACTGGCCAAGGTCAATCCCAACCTCGTGCTGGTGCTCATCAGCGGAAATGCCGTGGAGATGAAGTGGGTCGATGAGATTCCCGCCATCGTGCAAGCGTGGTATCTCGGCTCCGAAGCCGGCCATGCCCTTGCCGACGTGTTGAGCGGCACGGTGAATCCCAGCGGAAAACTCCCGATTTCGTTCCCGGTGAAGTTGACCGACAATGGGGCGCACTCTTTCGATGCCCTTTGTTACCCCGGCGATAGCCTGCATGTGGTTTACAAGGAGGATATTCTTGTCGGGTACCGCTGGCACGACACGAAAAAAATTCCGGCACTCTTCTCCTTCGGCCATGGATTGAGTTATACCACTTTTACATACGGCAAAGCCGCTCTCTCGTCGACAGACATGACGGCCGACGGCTCGATAACGGTTACCGTCCCGGTGAAGAATACCGGCAGTCTGCCCGGTAAAGAGGTGGTGCAACTCTATGTCGGTGATAACAAGTCGTCGTTGCCCCGTCCGCAAAAGGAGTTGAAAGCCTTCGACAAAATAGCCTTGAATCCCGGCGAGGAGAAAACCGTCACGTTCACGATTACGGCCGACGACCTCAAATATTTCGACGATGCCCGTCATGAATGGGTGGCCGAGCCCGGCAAATTCACCCTTTATATCGGTTCCTCATCGACCGATATACGCACCAAAGGGTCGTTTACGTTGAAATAAAACATGCTCTAAAACAAAAAGAATCCCGACCCTCGCAGGGCCGGGATTTTTTTGTTCCGGCATATTATGCCATGAATGGTGGAATTAGTTCGCTCTATATCTCGGGTTGTAACGTGTCGGAGTCTTTATACGGCTTGTTGTCCTGGCCGTGAATGTTACCGAGGGAAAAATGATGAACCGTTTGTCGATTTGTTGGTGAACCGTGCGGGTCGAAAATAAGAATCCCCCGATTGTGAGGGCGGGGGATTCTTGCAGAAAGAAGGATCTGGGATTGTCTATTGCTTGAAGAGTTTGTAGCTTTCGACCGAGTTGCCGTTGGCGATGCGCAAGATGTATGCGCCCTGCGGCAGTCCGTCGAAACCTCCGATGATGAGTCTCGGCAGCCCGTTGAGGTGATATTCCCGTTCAAATACGACACTACCGGCATTGTTGCACAGCGTGATGGTGGTTGCACCAATCAGGTCGCCGTTGAAGTCGATTTGCACTTCATGGGTGAAGTGGGTGGGATATACTTTCATGCCGTTGTTGCCGACTTCGATGTTGTTGATTCCGGCGGTGGGGTCGTTGTAATACTCCTTTACTTGGCGCTCGTTCATGGCTCCGGTCGAGATGCGGAGTTCGTCCATCATGCCGCGGAAGGGGAGATATGTCCCATTTTCTTCCCGGTTGCCGATGGTAATGGACGATATTTCGATATTCCCGCATTTATCATCGGTTTGAGCCCGACGTTCGCCGTTGAGGTACAAATTGAGTTTTCCCTCTTCACGGTCTCTGATGCAGATAAGTTGGTTCCAGTCGTTATTGAACAAGTTGGGCATGATGCGTACCGATAGCTGGCTTTCATTTGTACCGTCACATATGGTGAACCGTAACAGATTATCTCCTTCGATGCGGATATATGAGCCATTGTCCCCTTCGATGTCCAGCAAGCATTGATTGGCTTTCTCGCCTTTCACCCACAGGGCGATGGTGAAAGATTGGTCGGCCAAGGTATTGAGTTCGGCGTATGTCGGTTGTACGAGTCGGCTCGATTCGGCCGTGATGGCCGACCAGTCAATGGCGTTGCCGATGTAGCCGTTGCCCCACCCGGGTGTGAACCCCTCGGCTGTGGCCTGACCGTAAACGGTGTTGGCAGCCGACGTCCCCACTGTTTCATCGAAGTGATATTGGGCTACGGTCGTTATCTTGTCTTCGCCGATTATGTCGAAGGTAATGGTCTCGGACGGGTTGTTTACGGGATTGCCATAGGTGCTCAGTTCGATGGTATATTTCCCGGCTACGGTCGGGGTGCCGAAGAACGATATGGTGTGGCTGGCTTCGTCGTATGTCGAAGATATGCCGGCCGGAAGCTTGCCGTTGAGTTCCACGCCGTCGCAACGGTCCCACCGGAATGTGAGGGTGTCGATGGGCATATAGATGCCTACTGTCTGTTCGCGTTCGCCACGGCTTATTTTCGAGAGTCGGGCATACTCTATTTCACCGTCGCCGATGTAATAGCTCAGGTGGGGTGGTTGGTTATAAGCCACATTTTGCCAGGCGATGCCCATGCGGTACACATGGTCGTGCATAAGGGTGGGTATGCGGTACTCGGTGGGCGTGGTTGTGGTAAATATCACCAACGAGGCCGAATCGTTCCGGCTCCACAGAATAATTTCTTCCCGCCAGTCTCCCAGCAAATCGGCTTGGAGACATGGGGTCGCTTTGGTGCTGTTGCATGAAGCCGTCCATTCATATCCCGAAAGTTCGAGCAAAGTCGAGGCTTTTTTCCTGTCGGGATCCCATTTTGTTATGGTTGTATTTTCATATAATTCGTCTTGGAGGTCATCGTCCCAATATATGCGGAAGTTCATGGCCGGCCGGCTGCCACCTATCGAATTGCCTTTGCAATCGCGTACGCCGCATTCGCTTGTCCAAAACTCGACACCGCGGTAGTTGGGGTCGATATCGCCTGCTCCGCCACGACCTACATCTTTACCGGCATATTGGCCGAAGATGATTTCGCCTGTTCCGGCTCGATGGAGGTCCATGCCATATTTTGCTGTCGACTCTTCATGTGGTGTAAAAAGTTCGAGACCGGGCAGGTCGGGGTCAAAATCGGTAAGGTGTATGGCATCGCCATGTCCCAGTCCCGTGCGATAGAGCAACGTGCCGTCTTGGTCGATGGCACAAGACCCGTAGACGATTTCGTCGCAACCATCTTGGTCGACGTCGCCCACCGAAAGGTTATGATTCCCTTGTCCATAGGCCCCTTGCCCGGGAGATTTGGAGTCGTGCAGCCACAGTTGGGTCAGCTCTTTCCCGTCGAAGTTGTAGGCGGCCAGTGCGGTACGTTCGTAGTAACCGCGGCACATGACGAGGCTGGGGCGCAGGCCGTCGAGGTAGGCGATGCAGGCCAGGTAGCGCTCCGAGCGGTTGCCATAGCTGTCGCCTCCCCACGAAGTCACACTTCCGCGCGGAGGGTCATAGGAGACGGAGGTTATTTCGGCTCCGGTCTCGCCGTTGAAGACCGTGAGGTATTCTGTGCCGGTGATGACCATGCCTCGCGAGTTGCGGAAGTCGAGGTCTTCGGTGTCGTCGCCCATGAGCACGGCTTTCCCTTGCCCGTCGATGGTGCCGGGAGCGGTTTTACAAGCCACTTCGGCTTTCCCGTCGCCGTCGAGGTCATAGACCATGAATTGGGTATAGTGGGCCCCTGCGCGGATATTCCGACCCAGGTTGATGCGCCACAGTTGCGTGCCGTCCATTTTGTAGCAATCGAGATATACTTCGCCGGTGTAGCCGTAGAATGAATTATCCCGTGAGTTGCTGGGATCCCATTTGACAATGATTTCATATTCACCGTCTCCATCGACATCGCCTGCGCTACAATCATTGGGGGTGTAAGAATAGAATTGGCCGTTGGGATAATTCTCTTCATTGCCACTATTGGTCACGGTATAAGGTGGTGTGACACCCGAGGGCGGATGTTGCAGTTTTATTTTTTTATAGAAAGTGTCCCATACGCCGGTTTCTTCCGATGCGTCGGTCTCACTGCCATAATCGACCCGCTTTACGACATAGGTCGAGGAGAGCGTACCGCCGGCGTCGACATAATTGGTCGATGTAGTGATGGGTTCGCTGTTGAGCTTTTCGCCATCGCGATAGATGTTGAAAGCGGCCGAGGGACTGTCGGTCCCGAGGTAACGCCAGCTGACAAACACTCCGCTACTGGTCTTCACGGCCACGACACCGCGATTAAGAACTTCCTGTTGAGGCATTTGCGCGCCGATGGGTTGCCATGCCGCCATCAAAAGGAAAGAGAGAAGGATTTTTATCCTCAATCGTGTTTTTTTCATGAATACAGAGTTTTATGTTTGATGTATAGTGTGATGGATAAACAATCTTTCATATTCGACAGGTTTTCTCGATGGGGCAAGAAAACGGTGTCGAAACTACCTTTGTGTTTTTCCCGGCCGGGAAGGGCAATTCTTTTTTGTAAGGACTTTCGCGGTAGTTATGGGCAAAGATAATGTTTTTTCTGTTTTACAACCGTTATGAAAAAATAAAAAAGCTCTGCCCGTTGGGGGCAGAGCTTTGAGTTTCAGGAAGCGTGGAATTATTCTTTGATGAGTTTGCGCGAGAAGGTTCCCTCCGAGGTGGTGATGGTCAGTGTGTAGTAGCCTTGCGGCAACTCGTTGAGACCACTGATGTTGAGCGGTGTTGCACCTTCGATGAGGAGGCTGCGGTTGTAGACAACCGAACCGCTGGCTCCATAGAGGGTAAATTCTACCACTTCGTTCGATACGCCGTTGAGGGTGACGGTCACTTCGTCGTTGAAGACGGTCGGGAAGACGTTGATACGTTCGGTAACACTCATGACGGTCGTTTCGTCGATGCCGGTAGGACGTTGCTCTTCATAGAGTCTCTTCACTTTGGGTGCGCTCAGGGCTCCGGTGTAGATGACCAGTTCGTCGATGGCGCCTTGGAACGGCGTGTTGAAGTTGACGTTGCAGTTGCCGATGACCATGTCTTCGGTTTCGAAGATGTCGCCCGTGGCATCATCTTTGGTTCCGACAAGCGCACCGTCGATATACATGGTGATGACTTTGTTGGCCGAGTCGCGCACGCAGGTAAGGAAGTGCCAGTTGTTGTCGAAGTAGTCCGAAGCCGGTACGTCGAGGTTGGTCTTGGTGGTGTTATCGTCGATACCGAAGGTGAGGTTGTTGTTCTTGTATTGGATACCAATCCATTTACCGGTAGCCGTGGCAACAGCGCCGGCCGTGTGGCTTCCTTTGTGGAAGAGGTACCAGTCGATGCCGCTGGCTCCCGCCGACTTGAACCACAAGGCGATGGAGAAGGAGCCTTTGCTCATCGAGAGGGCATCGTAGTGAGGCTGTACCATGTAACCGCTTTGGCCTTCGAACGAGATGGCATTGCCCGATACGCCGCTTACCCATGCAGGGTTGAGGTTGCTGGCTGAGGCTTCGCCCGAGATTTCGTTTTTGGCTGTCGTGCCGGTGGTCTCGTCGAAATGGAAATTGGCTACTTCGGTGAGGACTTCGGCTGCGCGTACCGTGATGGTTCCCGGCAGTGAGATGTCGGTGGTACCGCCTTGTGTGGTGATGGCGTATTTGAATTCTCCAATCTCTTCGGGTATGCCGCTGATGGTTATGGTCGATTTCTCTTTGTCGATGCTGGCTGTAACGCCCGAGGGCAGGTTGCCTTCGACAGCTACGTTCTCGGCATTGAACCACATGTATTGAATTTCGGCAATCGGTTCTTCAATTTCGACATTCTGTACCAGATTTCCTTCTCCGATTTTAGAGAGGCGGGCAGCTGTCGGGTCGGTACCGTCGCCGATGTAATAGCCCAGGTGGGGAGGTTGGTTGTAGGCCACGTTCTGCCAGGCAACACCCATGCGGTAAACGTGATCCTGCATCGGGGTCACCATGCGGTAGTCCGAGGCGTATGTCGTGGTGAATACGACCAGTGACGAGCTGGTCGAGCTATTCCACAGAATTACCTCTTCGCGCCAGTCGCCGAAGAGGTCGGCTTGCAGGCAAGGGGTCTTTTTGGTGCTGTTGCACGACGATGCGCCGGCGTAGTTATAAAGCGTGAAGATGCGGTTGGCTTTTCCCGTGGCGGCGTCCCATTTGTCGATGCGGTCGCCGTCGAGAAGTTCGTCTTGCAAGTCGCCGTCCCAGTAAATGCGGAAGTTGGCCGAGGGACGGTTTTTGGTATAAAGTACGTTACCGTGGCAATCGTAGATGTTGCCGTTGGCCGTCGACCAAAATTCAAAACCGCGGCTGGTCGGGTCGATGTCGGCGGCGATGCCACGGCCCACGTCGCTGCCGGTATATTCGCCGTAGATGATTTTACCCGTTCCGGCTTCGTGAATGTCAAAGCCGTATTGTGCCGATTTGTCTTCGTGAGGGGTAAACAGCTCGAGCCCGTCGAGGTCGGGGTCGAGGTCGGAGAGGTGTATGGCGTCACCGTGACCCATGCCGGTGCGGTACATCAATGTTCCGTCGTGGTCGATGGCACAAGCACCGTAGACGATTTCGTCGTACCCGTCGTCATCGACATCACCCACCGAGAGGTTGTGGTTGCCCTGTCCGTAGGCACCTTTTCCGTTGGTCGCCGAGTCGTGTATCCAGCGTTGGGTGAGGTTGGTGCCGTCGAAGTCATAAGCTACGAGTACGGCGCGGGTGTAATATCCGCGGCACATGACGAGGCTCGGGTGAATGCCGTCGAGGTAAGCGATGCAGGCCAGGAAACGGTCTACCCGGTTGCCGTAACTGTCGCCCCACGAGCTTACGCTTCCGCGGGGAGGGTTGTAAGAGACGGTAGCCATTTCGGCTCCCGTTTCACCGTTGAACACGGTGAGGTATTCCGGGCCTGAAAGGATATATCCCGACGAGTTGCGATAGTCTTTGCCGGGGTCGTCGTTGCCCATGAGCACATGTTTGCCTGTTCCGTCGATGGTGCCGGGGGCTGTCTTGCAGGCTACCTCGGCCTTGCCGTCACCGTCGAGGTCATAGACCATGAATTGGGTATAGTGGGCTCCGGCGCGGATATTTTGACCCAAATCGATGCGCCACAGTTTGGTCCCGTCGAGTTTATAGCAATCGAGGATTACATTACCTGTGTAACCGGCTATGGAGTTGTCTTGTGAGTTCGAGGGGTCCCACTTCACGATGATTTCATATTCGCCGTCGCCGTCGACATCACCGGCGCTGCAATCGTTGGGAGAGTAGGTGTAGTTTTCACCGTTGGGGAAACTTACGGTTTCTTTGTTGCGGGTACAGGTATAAGGTGGCGTTACTCCGGCAGCAGGACGGTCGAGGGGTATCTCCTTGTAGATGGTGGGCCAAATCTCTTCGACCGTGTTGCTCTCGGCAACTTGTCCGTTGACCAGTGTCTCGACAACGTATTTCGAAGAGGTGGTGCCCTCGGTATCGGTGAAGTTGGTCACCGTGGTGAGAGGAGTGGGGGTAAGGAGCGTCCCGTCACGATAGACGTTGAATGCGGTGGTTTTGTCATCGGTGTCGAGGAAACGCCAGCTGAGGAAGATGCCGGCCTTTTTCTGGCCTTCGCTCGTCGACATGTTCACAGCTACGACACCACGTCCGAGTTTCTCGGTCTGTGCCACTTGTGCCGTTCCCCAAGTAGGAATCGACAACGATAGCATGCACAAATACAGGAAGATGTAGTATTTTTTCATGGCAAAATGTTTTTACGCTGCAAAGATATAAGATGCTGGTAGTTCGGTGGCTGAAATTTTTGATACTGTTACTGTCTTTTTTGTTTCTTGACCGATTGTCGAAGTCTTTGGTTTTCGGCGATAAACCATATTCCCGACCCTCAGAATACAAGGTTGTTGCAAAAATTCTTATCTTTGTCCCTCATTATGGCTCGCATCATGTCGATAGATTTCGGACGCAAGCGCACGGGCATAGCTGTCACCGATACCTTGCAGTTGATTGCTAACGGATTATGTACGGTAGCAACCCACGAAGCATTATCGTTTATTCTCGATTATGTGCGGCGGGAGCCGGTCGAGCGCATTGTCGTGGGGTTGCCTCGGCGGCTCGACAACACGCCGTCGGAAAGCATGACTTACATCAAGCCTTTCGTGGCCAAGTTGCACAAGGCCCTGCCCGAGATGCCCATCGAGTTTTTCGACGAGCGCTTCACTTCGGCATTGGCGCATCGGGCCATGATCGACGGCGGATTGAAGCAGAAGGCTCGTCGCGACAAGGCTTTGGTCGATGAAATCAGTGCGACCATAATCTTGCAAGATTATATGGAAAGTAAATCTTTTAAAGACAAATTATGATATTACCTATTTACCTCTACGGGCAGCCGGTGTTGCGTAAGGTTGCCACCGACATCACGCCCGATTATCCCGGCCTGAAAAAACTTGTCGACGACATGTTCGAGACGATGGACAGTGCCGAAGGTGTAGGACTGGCCGCTCCGCAAATCGGCCTCGACATACGGGTGCTGGTCATCAACCTCGACCCCCTGTCCGATACATGGCCCGAATACAAGAACTACCGCAAGGCGATGATCAATGCCCACATCATAGCCACCGAAGGCGAGACCATCTCCCGCGAAGAAGGTTGCCTGAGCCTGCCCGGAATCCATGAGCCGGTCGTGCGTCAGGAAAAACTCTCCATACGCTATTGCGACGAGAACTTTGTCGAGCATACCGAAGTCTTTGAAGGCTATGTGGCCCGCGTTATCCAGCACGAGTATGACCATCTCGACGGCAAACTCTTCATCGACTATCTCTCGCCGATTCGCAAGCAACTCATCAAATCGAAACTCAATAACATCATTCGGGGAAAAGCCTATTGCGACTATCGCACCAAAGCTGTCAGCTCCAAACGCTGAAAACTCCGATACGAAACAAGAACCACATTTATGGCAGACGACAAGAAAATTATCTTCTCGATGGTGGGGGTAAGCAAAATCTATCCCCCTCAGAAACAGGTATTGAAAGACATCTACCTCTCGTTCTTTTACGGAGCAAAAATAGGTATCATCGGTCTCAACGGAGCCGGAAAGTCGACTTTGCTCAAAATCATCGCCGGTCTCGACAACTCCTATCAGGGCGAAGTCGTTTTCTCTCCCGGTTACAGTGTGGGCTATCTCGAACAAGACCCGAAACTCGACCCCGAGAAAACCGTCAAGGAGGTGGTGCAAGAAGGCGTACAGCCTGTGCTCGACCTCTTGGCCGAGTATGAAGCGGTGAACATGAAATTCGGCGACCCCGAAGTGCTCGACGACCCCGATAAGATGGACGCCCTCATGGCGCGTCAGGCCGAGCTTCAAGACAAAATCGACGCCTGGGATGCCTGGAACATCGACAACAAGCTCGAACGGGCCATGGACGCCTTGCGCTGTCCGCCCGAAGAGCAGCAAATCAAATTCCTCTCCGGTGGCGAACGCCGCCGCGTGGCCCTTTGCCGCCTGCTCTTGCAGCAACCCGACATCTTGCTGCTCGACGAGCCCACCAACCACCTCGATGCCGAGTCGATCGATTGGCTCGAACAGCACTTGCAGCAATACGCCGGGACGGTCATCGCCATCACCCACGACCGATACTTCCTCGACCATGTGGCCGGCTGGATTCTCGAACTCGATCGCGGAGAGGGTATTCCCTGGAAGGGCAACTACACCTCGTGGCTCGAACAGAAGACCAAACGCATGGAGATGGAAGAGAAACAGGCCAGCAAGCGTCGCAAAACACTCGAACGCGAATTGGAGTGGGTGCGCATGGCTCCCAAGGCCCGTCAGGCCAAAGGAAAGGCTCGTCTCAATTCCTACGACAAACTCTTGAACGAAGACCAGAAGGCGCGTGAGGAAAAACTCGAAATCTATATTCCCAACGGCCCGCGATTGGGCAACAAAGTCATCGAGGCCAAAGGCGTGGCCAAAGCCTATGGCGACAAACTTCTCTTCGACAACCTCAATTTCATGTTGCCCCCCAACGGCATTGTCGGCGTGATAGGTCCCAACGGTGCCGGGAAAACTACCCTCTTCCGCCTCATCATGGGACAGGAGAAGGCCGACAAAGGAACTTTCGAGGTGGGCGAGACCGTGAAGATTGCCTATGTCGACCAGACCCACAAGGCCATCGACCCCGAGAAGTCGGTCTACCAGGTCGTTTCGGGCGGCCAGGAAACCTTCCGCATGGGCGGTCGAGAGATGAATGCCCGCGCTTATCTCTCGCGGTTCAACTTCACCGGAGCCGACCAGGAAAAGAAGTGCGGCGTCCTTTCGGGCGGAGAGCGCAACCGCCTGCATCTGGCCCTGGCGCTCAAAGAAGAAGGGAATGTGCTGTTGCTCGACGAGCCGACCAACGATATCGACGTCAATACCCTGCGTGCCCTGGAAGAGGGTCTTGAAAACTTCGCCGGCTGTGCCGTCGTCGTATCGCACGACCGTTGGTTCCTCGACCGCATCTGCACCCACATTCTGGCTTTCGAAGGGAATTCCGAGGTTTTCTTCTTCGAGGGTTCCTATACCGAATACGAAGAGAACAAGCGCAAGCGTCTCGGCGACGTTGAGCCGCATCGTCCCCGTTATCGCAAACTCATGGAGTAAGCTACACCGGACGGATTCTGTAAAAATAGCAACGCCGTTTCTCCGACAGGGAAACGGCGTTGCCGGTATAGGGGCAAGGGATTATTTGATGTATCCGTGTTTTTGCAATAAGGCATCGGCGCGGGTTTCGTATTCTTGTTTTGTCATCACGATGACGGCGGCCTCCTTCGAGGTTATGGGGCCGTAAGGGGTGTGTGCGTTGTTGCGTGGGAAGCAGTCGATACCGGCATCGAGCAGTATCGATTCGAGCAGTTGGCATTCCCACAAGTCGCCGCGATACACGTCGATGATTTTTCCTCCTTCCATGAGGTTACAACTCTTCGAGCAGTTTATCGATGTCTTCCTGGTCGAAGAGTACAAACACATGCCCCAGCAAGCCGATGCTGGCCAACTGTTTCTCCCCTTCGTACTCGATGTATCCGGCCGAAGCGAAGAAGAAATTTTTGCCCGATACCACCTCGTCGGCCACGGCATCGAGCACATAGCCGCCCAGCATCGAGATGAGCAGGTTGTCGCTTTGGTTGAGCGACTCTTTGAGTATCTCTTTCATCGCCTCGCGGTGGTCTTCGGTCGAGGGACAACTGAGAATCAGCGTCAATGCCAATACGGCGACAACGCCCAGTGCAATCCATTTTTTCATGTCGGAGTAAAATTAAATCTTTCAAAGATAATGCTTTTTGTTTTGAAACCCCCAATCCGTGTTCCCAAAAAACAAGTTGTCGCTCTTTTTCCCGCGCTGACGGTATGCAGGAAAAAGAGACCCGCCACGATTGGCGGGTCTCTTTGCGGTGAATGAGATGCGATACTCAAAGAATGTTTCCTCGCATATCGATGCCGACATTTATTTCACGACCGTTGTTTTCGAGTTCGAAGAGGTAATGCTCCCCACTTTCGGTTTCGATGTGGTAAACGTCATCGATGAGATAGCCGGCGTATATTGAATTGTCGAGGGCTTGTTGCACGGTTGCGGGGATATTTCGCAACGTCGTTTCGGTCTCGGTGCGTATCCACACGTTCGAGGTGTCGAATATCACTTCGCGACACACATTCCCGTCGATGATTTCGACCTCGGTCCGTCGGCTTTCGACATCGATTTCGAGAATGCGGGCTCCCGGGTAGCGGTTTTCGATAAAGGCTCTGAGGCTCTCGTTGAGCGATGACGTGATGAGGTCGCCGTAGTCGTTGTCATTGTCGGCATCGGTCAGTGCCTTGATGAGGATACCGTCGGCCGAATAGTAGAGGTCGACATCGGTGTCGTTTCCCGCGGAGCGGCTCTCGGCTTCGATGACATAGAGGGTCTCGTAGTTTTCCCGTTCTATCATGTCGACGTCATCGACCACCCATTCGGCATAAGCACTTTGTTGATAGGCCGTTTTTACGGCTTCGGGCAAAGACGAGAAGGGTATGTCGGTCTCGGTCATGTACCATCGTCCGCTGCGGTCGAACCAGGCTGAGTGTTCAACCTCTCTCCCCGATGAGGGGGCATTGAAGTCGGCAACAATGTAGCCGTTTTTTATCTCCCAGGAGATGCTTTTGGCCGATGGATACATGCTTTTCAGCGTGTTTCTTGCTTCGTCGGTGGTGAGTTGGCCGTTCTCTTCCTTGTCGCAACTGCAAAGTATCGGCAAGGTGCAGAGGGCAAAGGTGATGTAAAGGAGGGGTTTCATGGCTTGGGGGATTAGGTGGTGGTTAGTCGTCGATTTCGATAAGGTTGAAGTTGAGGTCGAACGTCAGTTCGAGACGGTTGGTCAGTTTCACTTCATAGTCGCGTTTGTCGCGGTCTATTTTCACAATCGAGGCTTCGGGCCAGTTTTGTTTTACATAGGAGGCAATCTGGGCAGGAACGATGGCGGCGGGAACGGTGCTGTACTTGCAATCGATTTCTTTCCAGTCGCCGTTTTTGTAGAATTCGATTTTTGCGCTGCTGGTGAAGACCACTTCATAGGTGCTTTCGAGGAATTCCCGTTCGTATTTGGCGTAGGCCACTTTTTCATTGGGGAAGTGTTGCTTGATGAAGGTCTGTGCATTTTGCGGCAGTTGGTTGACGGTAATCATGCGGTCGTTGTCGGCTTTGGCGGTGATTGTACCCAAAGAGAACAAGATGGCGGCAAGAATCATTAACTTTTTCATAATGGTTGGTTTTAAGAGGTTGGACATGTGTTCTTGTTGTTTTCTGATACAAATGTCTAACCCGATTTTGAAATGAATTTGAAATAATCGACTTTTTCGAGAAAAAATCGAAATTTTTTTTTCGGTTTATGGCCAAGTTACCGAAAAACAGTGGCGGCCGTTGTCGAATCGGTATTCGAGTCCCAGATGGTAATATTTGCAGACTGCCTTTACAAGCGCGAGACCGAGGCCGGTCGATCCTTCTTTCTTTTCCCCTTGGAAGAAACGGTCGAAGATGCGGTCGGCGTCGAGCGGTTGGGACCCGTCGTTGCTGACCGAGAGTTTGCGCGGCCGTACGATGATGGCGATTTTGCTGCCGGGCTCGGAGTGCACGAAGGCGTTCTTCAACAGGTTGTTGGTGAGTGTCGATGCCAGTGATTCATTCATTTCCACCGTGAAATCTTCCTGAATGTCCGTTTCGCAGGAAAGTCCGCGGTCGGCATATATCTCATTATATAGTTCGGCTTGCTCTTCGATGAAAGAGCCCAAAGCAATGGGGCGGCTTTCGGGAAATTGCCCGTTTTCGATTTTGGTGAGCAGTAGCAGCGTCTTGTTCAGGCGCACGATGTGGCTGAGCGAACGTTGCATTTTGAGCAATTCTTCGGCTTGCATCTCGTTGGGTTCGGTTTTGTCGAGCATCCATTCGATGCGAGAACCGAGAACGGCGAGCGGGGTCTGCAACTCATGCGAGGCGTTGCCGATGAATTGTTTCTGTTGCTCGACGACATTTTCGACCCGGTCTACGGCCTCCTGCGCTGCGGTATTGAGTTTCGAAAATTCCTTGATTCGGGTATTGTTGGGGACCCGGCTGTTTTTCTGTCCCGGCCGGTAGTGGTCGAGCCATTGCAAGAGTTCATACAAGGGTCGCATACTGCGATGGAAGACCCACATCGTAAGTATAAGCGTGGTGGTGAGCAGCAACAGATAGAGAATTACGACCCAGAAAAAAATGGCACGGAGCAAATCTTCTTTTTCAAAAGTGGGCGTGGCCACTTTCAGTTCGTAATAGTTCCCGCCGGCATCTTGGAAAATGGTCGTGAGAATGCGTGCCGGTTCGGTCTCTTCCTTTTCGGGAATATACACTTCGGCGTCGTAATAGTTGATGCGGGGGTGGGTGTCGACATAAAATTCATCGACGGGCACAATCGAGTAGCTGTTGTTCGACCCGCTGTTGAGTGGCGGAAGTTCTCGGCCGGCCAGCATGCGTATGATAATCATCTCGGAGTAGTCTTCGAGAGTGTCGTCGGCTTCGTCGTTGATTTCGTCGACCATCGTGATATAAAACAGTACGGCCCATAAGGCCATCAGGGGAAGCAGGAAAATCGAAAGTCGCAGTGCGACGCGGTAGATTAGTTTCATGGCGGGGAAGGGGAGTTTATGCTGTTTCGGGGGGCGTGAGTTTGTAGCCGAATCCGTAGACCGATTTTATTTCGATGTCGGCACCTGCTTCCGAGAGTTTGCGGCGGAGGTTTTTCATCTGGGCGTAGACGAAGTGGAAGTTGTCGGCCTGGTCGGCGTGGTCGCCCCACACGGCTTCGGCGAGAATCGACTTGTCTACCACATGGTTGGGCCGTTGCATGAAGAATCGCAATATGTCGAACTCTTTCTTCAAGAGTTCCACTTCTTTCCCGTCGATTCTCACGCGGCAACTCTCGGGGTCGAGCACGACGTTGCCCAAGGTTATTTCGAGACGGCCATCGTTGCGGCTGCGGCGCACGACGCTCTTGATACGGGCTTTGAGCTCGGCCGTGTGGAATGGTTTCGGCAGGTAATCGTCGGCACCGAGTTCGAGCCCGAGAATTTTGTCGTCGAGGGAGTCGCGGGCCGAAATGATAATCACGTTGTCGCGCTTGCGCAAGGCTTTCAGTTGTTCGAGCAGTTTCAATCCGTTACCGTCGGGCAGCATGATGTCGAGCAAGATGCAGTCGTAGCTGTATCCGGCAATTTTTGCATCGGCCTCGAAATAGGTCGGTGCGCATTCTACCACATACCCTTCTTCCCGCAGGGCGCGTGTCATGATTTCGCGCAGGGAAGGTTCGTCTTCGATAATCAATATCTTCATAATCGTGTAGTTGTCAGGGGTGATTGGCGTGCGGGACGCAACAAGCCGACACACCGGTTCATACAAATGTAACGAATAAATTTTGTAGAGAAATTGAAATCGGGAAATATCTTTTGCCACCGCTCTTTTCTGCGACGGCATTTGTTTCCGGTTCGGCCGGCGTGGGGGGATAAAAGGCGAATCGGGAATCTGCTCGCGCAGACTCCCGACTCTGAATTCATCACATTATGCTTATTAAGTGCTAGAGAAGCTACGCTCACGCGCCACTATACCTTAAATCTCTGTTTGTCTTGCTTCATGAGTAAAACATCACTCGGCATGAAAAAGTTCGCAGGAGATTCATTTTTTCCGGGAAAAACTTTTCAATGGATAAAACTCCCGGAGAAGAAGAAAGTTCTCGGCCGGAATAGTTTTTTTCGCCCATTCTCCTTACCTTTGTCGGGAAACAAACGAAAGACAGAGGCGTGGAAGAAAATTTTTTGCAGGAACTCAACGACCAGCAGCGCGAAGCGGTCCTTTACAACGACGGCCCCTCGTTGGTCATTGCCGGTGCAGGGTCGGGCAAGACCCGTGTGCTGACCTACAAAATAGCCTATTTGTTGGCTTCGGGCAATTACAGCCCTTATCAGATATTGGCCCTCACGTTTACCAACAAGGCGGCTCGTGAGATGAAGGAGCGCATTGCCTCCGTCGTAGGCGGAGCTACCGCCGCCCGGTTGTGGATGGGCACCTTTCACTCGATATTTTCCCGCATTCTGCGCACCCATGCCGAGCGCATCGGCTTCAATCGCGATTTCACGATATATGACCAGGCCGACTCCCGCAGCCTCATCAAGACCATCATCAAGGAGATGATGCTCGATGATAAAATATACAAGCCATCGACCGTGCAGGCCATTATCTCCAATGCCAAGAATGCGCTGGTGACCCCCTCGGCTTATGCTGCCAACGCCGCCTTGTATGAGGCCGACGTGCGATCGAAACGCCCGCTCATTCGCGACATCTACAAGACCTATTGGAACCGTTGTGCCCGGGCCGGCGCCATGGACTTCGACGACCTGTTGCTCTATACCAATATCCTTTTCCGCGACAATCCCGACGTGCTGGAATTTTATCAGAACCAGTTCGGATATGTCCTGGTCGACGAGTACCAAGATACCAACTTTGCCCAGCACCTTATTGTCAACCAGTTGGTGAAGAGTCATCACCACCTCTGTGTCGTGGGTGACGATGCGCAGAGCATCTACTCTTTTCGCGGGGCCAACATCAGCAACATTCTCAATCTGCAAAAGGAGTATCCCGATTTCAGAATCTTCAAGCTCGAACAGAACTATCGCTCCACCCAGACGATTGTCGCCGCTGCCAACAGCCTCATCGCCAAGAACAAGGAGCAGATACCCAAACATATTTTTTCGCACAACGCCGTCGGGACCAAGATACCCGTTCTCAGCGCCTATTCCGACTTCGAGGAGGGCTACCTCATCGCCAACCGCATTGCCACGATGCGGGTGGCTACGGCATCGGATTACTCCGACTTTGCCATACTTTATCGCACCAATTCCCAGTCGCGCATCTTCGAGGAGGCGTTGCGCAAGCGGAATATCCCTTACCGCATCTACGGTGGCCAGTCGTTCTACCAACGCAAGGAGATAAAAGATGTCGTGGCCTATTTCCGCCTGACGGTGAATCCGGCCGACGAGGAGGCTCTCAAACGGGTCATCAACTATCCGGCCCGAGGCATAGGCAATACCACGGTGGCAAAAATCATGGCTTGTGCCGAGACGCACGCGGTGTCGTTGTGGGACGTCGTGAGCCGCCCCGTAGAGTATGCTCTTGCCGTGAATGCCTCGACACAGAACAAGTTGATGGCTTTTGCCGAGCTGATACGCTCTTTCGTGGCGCTCAACGAGACCTCCACAGCCTATGACCTGGCCGATGCCGTGGTGCGTCGTTCGGGAATCATGGCCGATATCTATGCCGACCATTCGCCCGAGAACGTGAGCCGTCAGGAAAATGTGCAAGAGCTCCTCAACGGCATACAGGATTTTTGCTCCTCCCGGCGTGAAGAGGGGCGTGAGTCGGCCTCTCTTACCGACTTCCTGGCCGAAGTGTCGCTGGCAACCGACCAGGATAGTGACGATTCGGGCGACGACAATCGGGTGACGTTGATGACCGTGCATGCCTCCAAGGGTTTGGAGTTCCGACATGTCTTTGTCGTCGGCCTCGAAGAGGAGTTGTTCCCGGCCGCCATGGCGATGGGCACTGCCCGTGAGCTCGAAGAGGAACGCCGCCTGCTCTATGTGGCCATCACGCGGGCCGAAGAGACCTGCCTGCTCTCCTATGCCGCCTCGCGTTACCGCAACGGCAAGCCTACGGCATCGCCTCCCAGCCGGTTTATCCGCGACATCGATCCGGCCTATCTCATTCTGCCCGATGGCGCAGCCCACAGTTCGTCGACCCGTGAATACGGATATGCCTCTTCGCGCGTCACACCGTCATACGCCGCTGCCGACTCCCGACCCACAAACCCCACCGTGACGATGACGCCATCGTCACCGCCGGCTGCGTCGAAGTGGGTGCGCATCGAGACTTCGGCCGCACCATCGGTCGCTCCGTCGGCGACAAGCGCGGCCGGCGACCCCGACGGCTTGGCCGTGGGGGTGCGCATTCGTCACGACCGTTTCGGCGAAGGGCAAGTCTCGGCCATCTCGGGCGAAGGCGACAATCGCAAAATCACGGTCGATTTCGACCATGTGGGACAGAAACATCTCCTGTTGAAATTTGCCAAATTTACCATACTCAAATAATCTCACGGCTATGATGGATATTCACCAAGTACCCTCACCCTGCTATGTCCTCGACGAACAGTTGTTCCGTCGCAACCTTTCTCTTATCCGTTCGGTCAAAGACCGCGCCGGCGTCGATATTATTTTGGCATTCAAGGCTTTTGCTTTGTGGAAGGCATTCCCCATAGTACGGGAGTATATCCCTTCCTCCACGGCCAGTTCGCTCTTTGAGGCTCGCCTTGCCTACGAAGAGATGGGGTCGCCGGCACATACCTATGCCCCGGCATACAGCGACAAGGAATTTCCCGAAATACTCTCGTACAGCAGCCACATCACCTTCAATTCGCTGTCGCAGTTCCACCACCATTATCCCGCGGTGCAGGCTTCGGCGCACAAGGTCTCTTGCGGATTGCGCATCAATCCCGAGTATTCCGATGTCGAAACCGCCCTTTACAACCCTTGTGCTCCCGGAAGCCGACTCGGCGTGACGGCTGCACTCCTGGGCGATACCTTGCCCGAGGGCATCGAAGGTCTCCATTTCCATACGCTGTGCGAATCGTCATCGTATGACTTGGAAAAAACCTTGCAGCGGGTCGAGCAGCGTTTCGGGCATCTCTTTCCCCGTTTGAAGTGGCTCAACATGGGCGGCGGTCACCTTATGACCCGGCAGGGGTATGACGTGGAGCACTTGGTGTCGCTGTTGCGCGACTTCAAGCGTCGCTATCCTCACCTCGACATCATTCTCGAACCCGGCAGCGCGTTTGCCTGGCAGACGGGCGTGCTGGTGGCAACGGTCCTCGATATTGTCGAGAATGCAGGCATTCGCACCGCTATTCTCGATGTGTCGTTTACCTGTCACATGCCCGACTGTCTCGAAATGCCTTACAAACCTGTCGTGCGCGGGGCTCTCGAACCCACTCCCGGCAAACCGACTTACCGCTTGGGCGGAAATTCCTGCCTCAGTGGCGATTATATGGGCGATTGGTCGTTCGACCACGAGTTGCAGGTGGGTGAGCGCATAGTCTTTGAAGACATGATACACTATACGATTGTGAAGACGACGATGTTCAACGGCATCTCGCACCCGTCCCTGGCTCTTTGGGGCGCCGACGACAAGCTCACGATATGGCGCGAATATACCTATGAAGATTACAAGCATCGCATGGCGTGATGCTTACTGCGCCGTTTTTCTGGAAGAAAGTGCCTTTTTACGGAGAGGTATTGGTTAAGAAATGTTGAATTTCAAGTTTTGATTAAGTTAATTTCTTAATTAAGTAAAAATAAGAAACGAATTTATGCCGCGAATGAACACGATTGAAAAATAGTTGCTATATTTGCTTCGTGTTTTTCATGGTATTAAATTTAAGGTTAACAAAGATTGGTTGTCGTGAGACAATCAATTTTTTTTTTGCTCCATTTTTGAAAAACCGATTTCCCCTGTTTTGTAAAATGGCTCCCAAGCCCAAGTTTTTGAGGTGTTTACATTGTTGAATCGTGAACTCCTCTTGCCCGGTAAGAGTCGTTTTTTTGAGATTGTGCGGTGTCGTTTTTTCCGGACTTTCGCGAAGAATGGCAACGCAATGCTTGCCTTTTCCCTCACCGTTGCAAGATGGCTATGAGGGAGTAGGGTGCAGGTCGGAATTTATTTCATGATTCTCAATTCGTTCAACGCCTTGTGGTAGAGGCGGGCGTTGTAGTTGTGCTCGGCCAGCGTGGCGGCAAAGTTGTGGCGCCCCGACATGTCTTCTTTGGCACACATGTAGATGTAGTTGTTCTTGTCGTAGTTGAGGACCGCTTCAATGGCTCGTTTCGAGGCAATGCGTATGGGGCCAGGAGGGAGGCCGTAGTTTTTGTAGGTGTTGTAGGGCGAGTCGATGCGCAGGTGCTTCCTGAGTATGCGTTTGATGCCGAAGTCACCGATGGCAAATTTGATGGTAGGGTCGGCTTGCAGGGGAATGCGCTTTCTCAACCGGTTGATGTAGAGCCCCGCAATGATAGGCATCTCGTCGGCGATATTGGTCTCCTCTTCGACAATCGAGGCGAGTGTGGCGACCTCTATGGGGCTGAGGCCCGCTTTACGCGCTTTCTCGCGACGTTCGTCGGTCCAATACCGTTCATATTCGCGTTCCATGCGGTCGAGCAGACTCTTGGCCGAAATGTTCCAATACACATCATAGGTGTCGGGCAGGAGCATGGCGGGAATGTTGTCGGGCGTAAAACCCTTTTCGGAGCAATAGGCTTCGTCGTTCATGACCGCCAGCAGCTCGTCGGCCGATAGCATGAGTTGGCGCGACATCACGCGTGCGAAGTCTTCCTTCGTGCGCAGGTTATGAAAGGTGATGCGCACCGGAGAGGCATTGCCGGCGATGAGCAGGTCATAGACCTCCACGACGTTCAAGTCTTCGGGAATGCGGTAAGCACCGGTAAAGACATAGGGCGGGAAACCCTTGGTGCGCGAGAGACGGCGCAGTCGGTCGATGCTCGACTGGGGTACCTTGTCTTGGATTTGGGCGACAATCGAGTCGAGGGTAAATTCATTCCCGACATATACGGTAATCTCTTTTGGGGAGAAAGAGTCGAAACGGTAGCGTTTTATGACGATGCAGCCGGCGATAATGCCTATGTTGATGATGACGAGCAGCGCGATGGCGAGGTAAAGACGTAAAGTCCCTTTTTTTGAACGGGTTATTGTCATGGTGTTGCTTGAATTAAGAAAATTCTCAAAGGCAAAGATAATTATTTTTATCGCGAAAACGCCATTCGGCAATATTTTGTCGCGAAAATATTTGCAGAAAACAAATTTGTGGCGTACATTTGCACACCGATTACGGCAGGGAAGCTCCTCACAGAGTAATCCGAAGGGAAGGATGGGTGAGTGGCTGAAACCACCAGTTTGCTAAACTGACGTACCCGAATGGGTACCGGGGGTTCGAATCCCCCTCCTTCCGCTCTAATCGCAAGGCTCGCTTCCAAAGAGGCGAGCCTTTTTCTTTTTCGCATGACAAGCGGGAGCGTGCCATGCGCCGGTAATCCTCTTTTTCTATGGACTCCATCGATGGGTGCATGTCGTTTGGCAGAACAGCTGCAAGTTTCGTGGATTTTCGCTTTTGTTTGTGCGGTGCTCGTTTCCCCTCTTCCTGAGTTTTGAAAAGTCCGAAGTTTTTTTCTCCTTTTTTATCTCGGTGACCCGCGAAAAATTCTCTTTATGTCCAAAACTGTTTAGCCTCACGGTTTCAGCTACCGCCTTTTAGAGGTTTTTATGAATATTTATTTGCAAAATATACAAAACTGTTCTATCTTTGCCCCGTCAATCAGAATGCACATGAACCAATTATTTGTTACATACAGCACCAAGGTTGCGTTGCGGGGAAAGGCGCCCTGCTGCGGTAACTTCATCGTGTGCGTGCATTGGTTCAGCGGTTTTATTTAGTCTCCCTTTCCTTTTTATTTTAGATTTTCAACGGTTTGACACAATCGTTTGAAGAATAAACATTTAACGGAGTATTCGATAAACAGTGGTAACGATTTGGAAATCAAGCGAAATTCTGTGATTTGCCGTGTATAACTATCAAATAACTCTTTACACTACAAAATTATCTATTATTGGTGGGAAATACAATCTTTAACTGTTAATTCTTCTACTAAATTTTGCAGAGTATCTTCTTGCTCTTTTGAATTTAATTGACATTGCCATATAACAAACACTTTATATCCCATTTGTTCTAATTGCATTTGCTGTTTTTTATCTCGTTCAACATTTGACGATATTTTATTTCTCCAATAATCAACATTTGAACTTGGAAGAGTAGCAGCTTTACAATTCTCATGTCCATGCCAGAAACATCCATTAACAAAAATAACGGATTTATATTTAGGTAACAGTATATCCGGTTTCCCTGGTAATCGTTTATCGTTTACGCGAAATCTAAAACCATGAGCAAATAAATATTTCCTAACTAAAATTTCTGGCCTTGTGTTTTTACCAGAGATTTTAGACATTATAATGGATCGTTTTTCTTTTGAGAATATATCCGACATGATTATTCTAATTTTTCTGCATCATCCAGTCTTCTGAATAAATGAGATATTAGACTTAATATATCCAAACAGTCTTTTTCAGAGAATAAATTTGTAGTTTTTAATTCCTTTTTTTCTTCATGAGCCAATGGATTCCTAACACCTGCCATTAGCCCCATTGACATAAACTTTTGTCCGTCTTCTATATTTTCTTTAGTACTATCAGAAAAATCACTTCCATCTATCCTCTTATACTTCGAGGTCACAGATAATTTTGCATTATTTTTACCAAAAACAGCCCCCATTAAAGTTTGTCCATCTGTTTTTAATCCAGAGACTTTTTGTATCATTGTTTCATAGCGTTTAATCGCCTCTTCTACAGCCCTGTAAAAATCTGCATTTTTATAATCTTCATAGGATGCATCTTTAACAGTTGAATGCATATGCCTCCAATGATAATTGGCATATTCAGGTATAAGCGCATGAAGCATACCGACAACTTCAGTTTGTTTATCATCAGCTAATTCCGAATTTTCTACAACATTATTCACTATATTTTCTACTCCTGATTTAACATCAGAAGGTAGTTTTCCATACCAATCCTTTATGTCTATTTGCACCTTACTGGAAATTCGCTTTTGCCTTTCTATCTTTCGTTTATTTCTCCAGTCCCTTTCAATTGCAGATAACAATTGTTTGAGATTTACTTGTAATTCTGATGTTACTGGCAAATCCCAACTTAACGATTGCCTATCGGTAGAGATAACATCTTCTTCTAATTCATCAATAAAATCAACATTGAGCCATCCTGTTAAATACGAATAACCATGACTAGATTCCCCAACTCCGAAAAATTCAGGAGCATTTACCAAGCGCCCGTGAGCAAACAGCGTTATACCCCTAAGTCCTGGTTTCAAAGGCTTTTCTGTCGCTAAAATACGCCCAATGACATTGTGACTTTCCAAATATTCGTTTTTCACGTCTTTATTAGGAATATCCCAACTAATCTGAGGCAGCAAATTTTGATATTTTAATTTATTGTCAACCAATACTTCATCTTCTTCATTGTATGATATATATACTTTAAATGTATCATCAAAGAAATTGAATAATTTAGAAAGACTAATTGCTAATCCGTCTTTATCAAAATCGGATTTTCGCTTTAAATCATCCAATTCTATAATAGTTCCATTTTGTTTAGCATCACATTCCGATATTGAAAATTTAGGCTCATATTCTTGACTATTAGTACTCATCAACTCTACCCAGCTTAAAGTAAATCTTACACACTGCCCATTTTGACAAGTAGTAATACGAATTGTATCTCCTATTCCAAAAAAAGCAAGTTTTCCCAAACCTTTCCTTCCTGTTACTTTCCGCATGCCGTTAGGACTTAAACCATTATCATCCGCTCTACGCTTACGTCCAATTCTCAAAAAATTATTGTTAATTTCATCGAAGGACATTCCAATCCCATCGTCAATAACAGCAATCCTTTTGTTTCCGTTATCATTATACAATTTAACATGGACTGTATGCGCTTCTGCATCATATGCATTTGCAATAAGCTCTGCAATTGCATTCGGTAAAACCGAATACATTTTAATTCCCAAATGCTCAATTGTATGCGGGTCAAAGCTCATTTTCAGTTTCGGAGATTCCATAGATTATATATTTGTTGATATAATAGATATTCCTAATCTTCTAGCATATTCACAAGGTACAGCATTACCGATTAATTTAGCTGTAGCAGCAATACTGTTGGTTTTAAAAACATAATTCTTTGGAAAAGTTTGTAATGTGGCTCCTTCTCTTAATGATATAGCACGATCCTCTTCTGGATGTCCAAAACGACCATTTGAAATGCTGTAAAATTTTGTTGTTATTGTTGGAGCAGGTTTATCCCACCACATTCGACCAAATGTATCTTTGAAACTGTCATCTTTACCAATAAAGCATGGCAATTGCAATTCCATATCATTTGCCCAATCAAGTCGACTGCCTCCATCGTGTTTTGTTCTTGATATTCTTTTCAAATTTATATCACTAAGACCAGCCGTGGTATGATTGAAATCTGACAAATCTTTATTTCCTGCAGGTATTTTGGGAAAACCGTTGGCAGTGCCCAAAAAATCTTTTAAAATTGAGGTTGTACTATCTTCATTAGGCATTTTCAGATTTAATCCCGATATGCGAGATGCAATTAAAGAAAATCGTTTTCTGCTTTGAGGTACTCCATATTTACTCATATCAACAACTTTGTAAATGATATTTTCATATCCAAGACCTTTTAACTTATTCAGGAAATATGGTAATATGCTATTTTTATTTGTCATTATACCCGGTACATTCTCAACAAGAATAAATCCAGGTCTATAATATTCAACAAAACGGGCAAAATTCTTCAATAGGTCTTTGGATTTCATTGATTTCTCCTTATCGGTATTGATTATGCTATAATACTGACATGGGCTACATCCTACCAAAATAAGATTGTCATCATAAGGTTTAATTGCATATTTCCTTTCAAAAAAGTTACTACGTAATCTTTTTATATCAGCTTGTATAAATACACTTTGGGGATTATTATGTTCATATGTCTCTTTTGCATCTGCATCAAAATCAACGCCTGCAATTACATCTATACCTGCTTGACGCAATCCACAAGTCATACCACCTCCACCACAAAAGAAATCTATAGCTCGAAATTTATTGTTTGACTCCATATACATTAAGCTCTTTTAATTATTACTCCAAATATCATTTAGTAAAATGGAATCATAACTTCTGCTATGTTTGAAATCATTAAAGTCATCAAAATTGGTTGCAGGAAATTCCAATAAGATTTCATCATATAAAATTGATAAAACTTTATCACCTATTTCTTCGGCAAAAACTCCTCTAAGTGCTTTCTCATACCATAATATTAAATCATTTTCTGTGACGATACTTTGAATTTTAGATTTCCATCCAATTTGTGTTAAAAGCGAAACAATTAGTTTTTCTTCGGAATTTTTACATACAATAACGATTCTATCGGAAGATACTGATGATACTATATTTTCCGCAAGTTCTTCTGTCAATGATAAATGCTTTATCTGAATAGCCATACCGAAATTAGCCCACATATCTAATCCTCTATCGGCGGCATTGGTAACTCCAACACGATTTATTCGAGCTTTGACTGTTACCGTTGAACGTCCCTTTGATAATCCGATTACACGTTCGGCAAAATCGGAGAATTCTTCCAACAATTTTTGTTTTGTCTTATCGGCTTCAATAGTAACCGTAACTTTAAGACAGTCTATAAGAGCTGAAAATAAAGCATATACTACTATTTCATATATTTTATCTATACTTCTCCTCAATCCAGGTTCATTCCAAAAAAGATTGATAAATTCTATAACTTGAAAACTGCTTTTATCATGTGTATTACAATAATCCAAACCGCTTGACATTTGTGAAAAACGTTGTTCGAAGCGGTCGTAAATATATTTTTCTACGATTCCATTATTTTTCTTGTTTTCAGCTCCTAATACTTCAAGAACCGAAGGAGGTACTGCATTTTCATTAAAGACATCATCTTGATACCTTGCCGACGATGTGGATGTCCTTCCTAAAAAGCGCAAGCAGACTACATCACGCCATCTCTTTGATGCATTTCTATAAGTTTCCAAATCTGCTAAATCAATATCTCCATAAATTCTATCTCGATATAAAATTTCTGCGATTTGAATAGGCTTATATAAATGTACTCTCCCTTTAGATATGATTTTATCTAACGCTTGCTTCGCTTCCAATATGGTCATAATCTCCAAATAAATTAAGTTCTTTATATTGTACCTTTTTTTTCTGTTCATTGAGTGCTTTAATCATCTCCCCTGCAATAGCATATATAACAGGAACAGACACAGAGTTTCCAGCAACTTTTCGTGCTTGTGAATAAGGAATGTTTATAACAAATGAGTCCGGAAATCCTTGAAGTCGCAACATCTCACGTGAGGTTAAACGTCTTTCTCCGTTTACAACTAAATAATTATAACTCCCCCCAGCTCTTAACGCACAAGAATATGGCAATGGAGATATATTTCCTCCAATATTCTCGTGCCAAATAGAAGGCCTAGGTGGAATGCTTTTAAGAGCAGAGAGGCGTTTTTGCCTCATTGCTTCCGACAGAAAATATGAAGTGGGGATATCCTCATCTTTTTCTAAAATTTCGGATAGTGGCTTAAAATATCCCAAAGGCTTCGGAAATTTAAACTGTATAGGACTTCTAAAGCCTACAATATAAATTCTTTCTCTCTTTTGAGGAACTCCAAAATCTAATGAATTAAAAACTTTATGATATACTGTATACCCCAATTTGTTCAATCTGTCCAAAATTACAGCAAAAGTATTTCCGTTATCATGGGTTGTGAGCCGTTTTACATTTTCCAACAAAAATGCTTCAGGTTGTTTCGCTTTAAGTATTGCTTCAATATTAAAAAACAATGTTCCTCTTGTATCGGCAAATCCTAAACCTTTACCTGCTATACTAAAAGGCTGACACGGAAATCCTGCTAACAAAATATCATGATCAGGGATATCTTCGGGATTTATATCATTAATGTCTCCAAACGGCTTCTCATGGAAATTCGCTTCATACATCTTTTGAGCATATTTATCCCATTCAGAAGAAAAGACATTTCTGCATCCATATGCTTCGAATCCTAAACGAATACCACCTATACCAGCAAATAAATCTATAGTTCTATATATTTTGCGCATAGTTCAAAATTTTTTCATTCACAACATTAAGTATATCTTGCACATTGCTTTCACAGCTAACCACTTCATAAACCTTATCAGCAAGCCATAATTTAATAAGTTCTTTTTTATCAGCGTTTAACACATAAGCAATTACTTCAACCTGTTCCCTTCTTGCTTTCCTTTCGCCTCTTTCTATTTTGCAATAAGTCGCAGTATCAATATCTAAGGCCGCTGCTAATTGTCGCTGTGGCATCTGATTCTGAATACGAAGCTCTTTAATACGCTCTGAAAACATAAATTTACCCTTTTGTGTCTTGACATTATTTGGCAAAAGTACAAATAATATTTGAGCCATAGGCTATATTCCCAGACCTTTTTTATGCTGACCTTTCCGACTTTGGAGGAAAAGATTCCAGCAAGTAGTTTTGGGGCACCGAAAACATTTCGGGTGCCCCAAAACACAACTTGCCATGTTCGTTTGAACATAAGATTTGAGTATGGAAATCACGACTGAAAATAGAAGAATTGTCTTTGATAAGATGCTTGTTTGAGATTGGTCATATTATTTGTTTCTACCAACAAATAACGGTCGGTCGGTTGGTTGGTTTACCCAATTATTGGCTAGCATCATGGTCGGTTGGTCTCTAAGCCGTCAAGAAAAAAACGGTTAATAGAATTGCAGGAATGAGCAGCACCTTGCCTATCGGTAAAGCACGACATTCCGACAAGGCGAAAACGGTGTTCCAAAAATATCGCCAAAAGAAAAAGATTATTTTCTGGAGGGAGTGCAGTTTCCCGTTTGCCACCATTTTATTGTGTCCTATAAAAACACCTCCCTCGGTTTTGAATGAAATTCTATAAACAAATAATGATAGACATATATGCCTATTCAATAGTTTCGTCTTTGACGATTCTTTTCCGTCAGTCGTTTGTTTCCGTAGCCGTCATCGTCCATTGTACAGACGTGAAAGGGAAAAGGTTTTCGGGCTGAATACACTCTGAAAGAGGAAGATTCTGCCCGAAACGGCACAGCCGCCTGACCTTTTCCCTTTCAATAAAGTCTGTACTAACTTAATGGACGAGCAAGGAAACAGGCGACTGACGGTCTGTAATTTTCATATCGACCTACAAATGCTTTTCTCCATATCTCCCAATTTTTCAGAGAGTTGTTCCATGTCCTGACTTATCTTTTGGGCGGTTATCTTTGCGTAGATTTGGGTCGTCTTTATGTTGGTGTGCCCCAACAGTCTGCTTACGGTTTCAATCGGTACTCCGTTGGATAATAAAATGGTGGTCGCCGCTGAATGTCTTGCAACATGATAGGTCAGATGGGCTTTTATACCGCACAATTTGGCAATGGTTTTCAACTTCTTGTTGCAAGTCGTATTGCTCGGCATAGGGAATACCTTGTTGTCCTTTGTCATGCCTTTGTACTTCTCTATGATACGTCTGGGTACATCTAACAGACGGATATTGGATTCCGTGTTGGTCTTCTTTCTTCGGGTGATAATCCAAATGTTTCCGTCAAAGAATGTCTGCAAATTGTCATTGGTCAGGTTCTTGACATCGGAATAAGACAAGCCAGTGAACGTGGAAAACAGGAACAAGTCCCTGACAAGTTCATGTGTCTTGTCGGGCATCTCGGTGTCCATCATTGTGTGTATTTCCTCTTTCGTGACATATCCTCTGTCCACACTTTCGGGAGAGTTGATATACCCAGCAAAGGGATTGAAAGGCAGACGTCCGTCATTCCGCGCTATGGAAACGATGTGTTTCAGCACAATCATGTAGCCCCATATAGTATTGGTACGGCATTTCTTTTCAGTGCGCAGGAAATACTCGAAGTCGTTAATGAAAGAGAGGTTCAACTCTTTCAGAGGAATATCCTCACGTTTGTAGGTATGAGGCAGGAACTCACGGATATGTTTGCAGACGGTCACATAACGCTGGAATGTTCCTTTTGCCCTGCTGTATCCTACTTTCTTGGCAAACTCGCTGTTGTGCTGGTCAAAAAGTTTCAATAAAGTCTCCTGCTTGACACCGATACCGAGATAGGCATCTTTTAACTTGGCGGCAGTGACATACCCATCAGTCTGCATCAGCTCTTGATAACGGCGGTTTACTTCCACCCGGATTTTATCAACGGCAATGTTGATTTTCTGTGCTTCGATGCTCTTGCCCGAGGCTCTGTTGTTTTTCACGTCCCACAGACGCAAAGGTACATCCATCTTGCAGCTGAACTGCTTGATTTCTCCGTCCACCGTAAGGCGGCACATCAAAGGCAGGTTGCCATTAGGCTTCTCGCTACCTTTCTTTACGTAGAATAATACTTTAAAGGTACTTCGCATAACTCACTTTTTTATGGTTACAAAATTAATTCATAGTGAGTTACAGACAGTTATGACAAATAATGCAAATTGCAGAAATATAGCCACTTAGCAACACGTTTTGACTGTATCACTCGGTAATGATGTGGTAACTGAACATTTGCATCATTACGCTATATTACAGATTCCTTCAGCCTTTCATTAAGAGAGAAATGTGGCGTAATAGCCACATTCTCAACCAATTTTCTGTATTTCTCCGCTTTCTATTACTTCGTTACGTGTTTATTTTACGCTGTACCCGTTTTGTCGCAAGACAGGGGCGGGGAGGAGCGATGTAGTCTCGTTGGCTCGATGGGCCGACCGGTTGTCTTACTATAATAATAAGGAAAATCATGTTCACAGTTATATCGGTTATCGTGGCCGGTGTAGTTGCCGGCTATCTTTTTAAGCGTGTGGCCTTTTTGCAGAAGGTCGAGAAAAGCATTTCCTGGACGGTGCTTTTATTGCTTTTTGTCATGGGCGTTTCGATAGGCTCCAATCCGTTGATTGTCGATAATTTGTGGAATTTTGGCGGGCAGGCGGCTCTGTTTGCCCTGCTTGCCATTGTGGGGAGTTTGTTGGCATCGCTCATGGTGTTTCGATTGTTTTTCAAGAAAGGAGGCGATGATGAAAAGTAGTTTGGCCGTAGTGGCATTTTTTTGCGTCGGCTGTTTGGTGGGAGCCTTCGGTCACATTTCGGTCGACATGCACGACATTTCGATGTATGTGCTCTATGCGTTGTTGTTGCAAGTCGGCATCAGCATCGGCAGCAACAGACAACTCAAAGAGTTGATAAGGAGTTTGCGCCTCAAAATGCTGTTGGTTCCGATGGCGACCATTTCGGGAACCCTGCTTTTTTCGTGTTTGGCCGCTTTTGTTTTGAGCCGTTGGAGCCTTTCCGAATGTCTGGCCGTGGGAAGTGGTTTTGGATATTACTCCCTTTCGTCAATACTCATCACCCGGTTCAAGGAACCGTCGCTCGGCTTGCAGTTGGCATCGGAGTTGGGGACGATAGCCCTGTTGTCGAATATCTTTCGAGAGATGATTGCGCTGTTGGGAACCCCGTTCTTCCGAAAATATTTTGGCTCCCTGGCTCCTATTTCCGTAGCCGGTGTGAACTCTATCGACGTGTTGTTGCCTTCGATTGTCCGTTATTCGGGAAAGGAGATGATTCCCATTGCCATATTCCATGGCATCATCATCGAGTTGAGCGTACCGCTTTTCGTTTCGTTTTTCTGTCAGTTATGACGACAGGAAAAGACAGGTATGACCGATGGGCATAGTAAAACCGCCCATCGGTGAATTTTTAGATGCGACAGTTTGCCGGAAAATTTTTTTTTGAGCGACCTTTGTCGTATGAGTGGAGCGCCTCTCTGTGTCGTAGCATTCGATGCCCGAGACTTTCCGACGGTGCCGGGTGTTACGAACGAGACGGTGCATAGTCAAACAAGCATATTATGAAAATTGTAATTTTGGACGGATACTCGGTCAATCCCGGAGACCTTGACTGGAATGCGCTGCAAGCCATGGGCGAACTTGCAATCTATGATCGGACAGACCCCGCCGATATTGTGGAACGTTGCTGCGGTGCCGAAATCGTGTTGACCAATAAAGTGCCTTTCACGGCCGAGACGATAACCCGGCTTCCCGATTTGCGTTACATCGGTGTGTTGGCAACCGGTTACAACATCATCGATACCCGGGCCGCAGCCGCCCGGGGAATTGTGGTGACCAATATTCCCGCTTACAGTACCGAGTCGGTGGCGCAGATGGTCTTTGCCCACCTGCTCAACATTACAAACCGTGTCGGTGAATATGCCTTGCAGAATCGCGCCGGTCGCTGGTCGCGCAGTGCCGATTTCTGTTATTGGGACGCGCCGCTTGTCGAGTTGTCGGGAAAACACATGGGAATCGTCGGTTTGGGTCACACCGGGCAGGCGACCGCCCGCATAGCCCAGGCTTTCGGTCTTACGGTTTGTGCTTATACGTCCAAGGCCGTCGAACAGTTGCCCGGCTACATACACAAGGCGTCGCTCGACGAACTTTTCTCGGAGTGCGACATTGTCAGCCTCCACTGCCCCCTCAATGAGCAGACATTCCATTTGGTCGATGCCGAACGCTTGAAGATGATGAAACCCTCGGCCATACTCATCAATACCGGGCGCGGCCCGCTCGTCGATGAGCAGGCTGTTGCCGAAGCGCTCAATGAGGGACGTCTCGCCGCATTTGGTGCCGATGTGCTCGATGTGGAACCGGCGCGAGCCGACAACCCTTTGCTTACGGCACGCAACAGTTTCCTTACACCCCACATCGCGTGGGCTACCTATGAGGCACGGAAACGCCTGCTCGACATCTGCGTCGAGAACGTTGCGGCCTTTATGGCCGGAGCGCCGATTCATGTCGTGGCCTGAGAGGGCAGCCTCCCGTATATTTGATTTTTTTCGAAATGCTTTTTGCAGAATTGCCGCATATCGTTGCGCCCGGCTCTCACTGAGAGGGAAAAACCATACGATGTGAACACCGAGGCCTCTTGGGGGGGATAAGGAGAAACAGCCGGTATGTTGAGACGATGCTGCATTTGTTTTTTTCTATTGAGTGCACTACTCCCTGTGATAGCTGCCGAGACTTGCCCCGGCACGGGGCAGGTCATCGGCAAGTTGTCGCGAGAGCCTGTCCCTTATACCGGAGTTTCGGAACAGCCCGATGTGCCGGTCAGTACGGGAGTCATAGAAAATCCCGACGCGCCCGAGACAGGCAGAGGTATAAGATGAAGTGTGTCAAGCTCAGCAGCGGGACGTTGGTACCGGCCATCGGTGTCACGGTGCAGTTTTAGAAATTTTCCTCATGACAGGCTCGGTGCCTTTAACGCATGGCGTATGGCGTCTTCCGTGGGCATGAAGGGCCGTTGTTTTTCATATTTACCCTCTTGGTCCGAGGAAAGGGTAGGGGCAGGCCGCTTCTCTCCAACGCTCGATGCGGGTTTTTGAGGGATAGCTCCTTGTCCTTTTAACGAAGAGTTTGTGAAATAAAAATGCTTTTTCTAAAAAAATCCGAGCGAAAAAATTTGTTTATTAAAACGTTTTAATTACATTTGCGAATAGCCTTACAAGAGTTGACATGCGACAACGTAGAGTTACCATCAAAGATATTGCCACGGAAGCGGGAGTTTCGATAGCCCTCGTGTCGTTTGTCATGAGCAACCAAGACGGGAAGGAGACCTATCGGGTAAATAAGGAGACCGCCAAACGTATCCTTGAAGTGGCCGAACGCCTCAATTACCAGCCCAATAATGCCGCCCGTGCCCTGCGGAGCGGCAAGACACGCGCCATCGGGGTCATCGTTTCTGATATTTCCAATAAATTTTTTGCCGATATAGCCCGTTGCATCGAAGACAAGGCGTTCAAATACAAATACACGGTGCTTTTCGGGAGTACCGATGAAAGTGCGAAAAAGTTGGAAAATCTCATCGATGTTTTTCTCGATAAGGGAGTCGACGGCCTCATTATCGTCCCTTGCGATGGAGCCGATGAGGCGATTCGTCTTGTGGCCGGGCAAGGTCTCCCGGTGGTCTTGATTGACCGCGAAGTGACGGGCGCCGAGTTGAACAGCGTGATTTTGAATAATGTCAGGGCCGGTACGCAGGCAACCGAAATACTCTTGTCGCAAGGTTGCCGTCGTATCGAAATGATTTCATACTCCATGCGCGTCAGCAATATTCGAGAACGCGAGGAGGGGTATCGTTTAGCTATGGAAAATGCCGGCTTGGCTACTGAATGTACCATTCACCGCTTGCGTTTTGGAAAACTTGAACGAATGACCGAAATCATACGTTCCGCCAAGGAGCATGGTGTTGAAGGGCTGGTTTTTGCCACCAATACCTTGTCGATTGCCGGACTCAAGGAGATTACCCGCAATGGCTTGCGCATTCCCGAAGACTTTTTTGTGTCGACGTTTGACTGCAACGAGGCTTTTGAAATCACCAATACCGACATCGCCTATGTGCAGCAGCCTGTCGAGCAGTTCGGTTCCGAAGCTATTGATTTACTCATCAGAATCATCGAACAGAAAGAGAAACCCATGATTCACACGCGCATCATTCTTTCGCCCGAGTTGGTCGTCAACCGTAAAATCCCGGCGGCATTTCGGGTCGGAGAATCATGACGTGTTTTCAATATCTTACAAGAACTTAATATTTACATATCCATGAAAATGCAAAAACTGAGGGGAATTATTCCCCCGATGATTACCCCGCTTAACGGGAATGATGAACTCGATTACGAAGGTACTGAACGTCTGACCGAACATATCCTTGCAGGAGGTGTGCATGCACTTTTCCTTTTAGGTACGACAGGAGAAGCCCAAAGTCTTACCTATCGTTTGCGATATGAATTTGTAGAACGGGTATGTAAGCTGGTCGATGGCCGTGTCCCCGTATTGGTGGGCGTGACCGATACCTCACTCGATGAGAGCGTGAAATTGGCGGCTCATGCGGCGAACTGCGGCGCGGTGGGCGTCGTGGCTGCACCCCCTTATTATTTTGCTCCGGCACAACAGGAGTTGATTGAATATTATACGGCCTTGGCCGACAAATTGCCCTTGCCGCTGTATCTTTACAACATGCCGTCGCATGTAAAAGTTTTCCTCGAACCGCAAACGGTGAAGACTTTGGCCGACCATGCGAATATCGTTGGCCTCAAAGACAGCTCGGCAAACATGACCTATTTCCAGACGTTGCTTTATCACTTGGGACAGCGTGATGATTTCTCCCTCTATGTCGGCCCCGAAGAGTTGACGGGTGAAAGCGTCCTCATGGGGGCGGCCGGCGGAGTCAATGGCGGTGCGAATATTTTTCCCGAACTCTATGTCGGCATGTATAATGCCGCGAGCGAGCATGATATTGAGCATCTGAGAGAGTTGCAGCGTTGCATCATGCAGATAAGCACGACCATATACACGGTTGGAAAATACGGTTCGAGTTATTTGAAAGGTCTTAAATGTGCTCTTTCTTTGTTGGGAATTTGCAATGATTACCTTTCTTATCCCTATCAGAAATTCCGTAATGAAGAGCGTGCGCGCATACGTCAGGCCCTTGAAGCCCTGGGAGTAAAATGCCGGGAATAGACTTGTCGAACAGAATTCATCATAACTCGCTATAAATGGAAATTACAATACTCGATTACATCGTTTTCTTCGTCTTTGTGGGAGGCGTGGCCTTGTTTGGCTGCTCGTTCTATTTCCGCACCCGCAACGATGCCGCGGCATTCACGGCCGCCAAAGGTTCCCTGCCTGCCTGGGTGGTGGGCATGTCGATTTTTGCCACCTTTGTCAGCAGCATCAGCTTCCTGGGATTGCCCGGCGATGCCTATAAGGGAAATTGGAATCCCTTCGTGTTCAGCCTTTCGATACCGGTAGCCACCTACCTGGCTGCCAAGGTCTTTATTCCGCTCTATCGAAGCATCAACAGCGTATCGGCTTATCATTATCTCGAACAACGTTTCGGATATTGGGCCCGTTGTTATGTGGCCATTTGCTATTTGCTGACCCAGTTGGCTCGTGTAGGGTCGATACTGTTGCTCTTGGCCTTGCCGCTGAATACGATGTTCGGTTGGGATATTTCGACCATCATCATCTGGACGGGTATCGTTACGCTGGTCTATTCCCTTTTGGGTGGAATCGCCGCTGTGGTTTGGACCGACGCCGTGCAGGGAATTATCCTGATTGTCGGCGCCGTAGCCTGTGCGGCCATTCTCACCTTTACGATGCCCGAAGGCCCCGGACAGCTCTTTGAGATTGCTTCGGAGCACGGAAAATTCAGTCTTGGAAGTTTCGGTGCCAGTCTGACCGAACCCACCTTCTGGGTCGTGCTGATATACGGTCTCTTTGTCAATATGCAAAACTACGGTATCGACCAGAATTATGTGCAGCGTTACATGACGACGAAATCGTTGGGTGAGGCGGTGAAGTCGACCCTCTTCGGCGGGTTGCTCTACATTCCCGTTTCCCTCGTTTTCGTTTACATTGGGACGGCGCTGTTTTCATACTATACGGCTCAGCCCGACTTGTTGCCGGCTGGGACGCCGGCCGACCAGGTGTTTCCCTACTTCATCGTGCATGGGCTGCCTACGGGACTCACGGGACTTGTGATTGCTTCGCTCTTTTCTGCCGGAATGTCGACCATTGCCACGAGCATCAACTCTTCGGCAACAATCGTCCTGACCGATTTTGTGCGGCGCCTCTCCCAAAAGGAACTCACCGAAAAGAAAAAGATGGCCGTCCTCTATGCGACCTCGTTTGTCGTGGGGGCATTGGGTATCGTGGTCGGTTTGCTGATGATGAGCATCGACGGTGTTCTCGATGCCTGGTGGAAACTCTCTTCGATATTCAGCGGCGGTATGCTTGGCCTTTTCTTGTTGGGGCTGGTTTGCAAGACGGTGCGGCGTGCCCATGCCGTGGTGGCTGTCATCTTGGGCCTTCTCACGATTGCCTGGATGAGCCTTTCACCGCTTATCAACGAGGGCTCGCCGTTCTATTGCCTGCGCAGTCCGTTGCATACCTACCTTACAATAGTTTTCGGTACGACGGTCATTTTCCTGGTCGGATTCTTGCTGACCAAACTGTCTTCCTTGAAAAAGAAACCTGAGTAATTTTTCACGATACGTGAGGTGGGAGGGAGAGTTCTTCTTTGAAACCTCCGCGTCATATCTGATGTTGAAACAGCCGCCCTTTGGGGCGGCTGTTTTGCATGGAGCGGTTTTGATGGGTTTGGTCGCGCTTCGAGTTTCCCGCTTGGGCACATTCCGATGTAAGAACTGCGGGAGCGGACGGGAACGTCGGGCTCGACTCTTTCAGAGCATGAAATTCTCGGGGTGCTTTCCTTGGCGTCCCGCATAGAACGCCTTTATTTCGTCCATGTCCCGTTCTACATTGCCCGAGGGGACGATGGCGCGTGTGAGGCCGATACGTTTCTCCTTGTAGTCGATGTATGCCAGTACGATGGGCACTTGCGCTTTCAGGGCGATATAGTAAAAGCCGAGTTTCCAATTACGATTGGGCTTGCGTGTCGCTTCGGGCGTGATGGCGATGGAAAGACGTTTGCTGTGGGCGAAGCGTTCGGCCAGTTGGTCGGTGAGCGAAGAGGTGCTCTTGCGGTCTACCGCAATGCCACCCATGGCTCTGAACAGGCTGCCGAGCGGGAAAAAGAACCACTCCTTTTTCATCAAGAAGCCGGCTTTCCTTCCCAGCGAGCCATAAGCCAACTTGCCCCATATAAAATCCCAGTTGCTGGTATGAGGGGCAACGCAGATCACGCATTTGTCAAAGTCGGGCAGGGTGACTTCGAGTGTCCACCCGGAGAGTCGCAAAATGCCTTGGCAGAGGCGTTTTGTCATAAGCAAAGCCGATTATTCGCCGATTTCTTTCAGAATTTCCCCGATAGCGGCATCAAAGTCCTGTATCAGTTTCTTATAGTAGGCTTTGACCAGTTTGGGGGAGTCTTTCCCGTCGGTTCGGTTGGCACGGCGGATATATTCATCTTGAATGTCGAGAATGCGGTTGATTAATGTTTCGCATTTTTCTGCGGGCATCTCTGTCGTATATTCTTTCAGGAACAAGCATTCATTCACCAATTCGGTGGTGATGAAATTAATCTCATGCTTTAAGTCTCTTTTGTTGGCCATGGCGATAAGTTTTAGTTTGTTGTTTGTGAGGGCGTGTTTGGCGAAAGTGCATTTGGGGGAATACTTTGTTTCGGCACCCTTTTTGGCAAAGATAGCAAAAGAGGTGGGTAAAAAGCAAAACTTGTTTGAAATTTTTTGCCGAACCAACACCTCTCATTTACAAAGATAGTGAAAGATTTTAAGATTTGGGAAAATAGGGATTCTTATTACATGATGTAAAAAAGACTGACATTCAAGAAAAGATGAAAATTTTTTTTTGTCTGCAAGAAAAAAAATAGCTAAAAGTTTTTTGATTTGAGAAATATTTTATATACTTGCAAGTAAATAAGCTGTTGTATCACATTTGCTAAAACGTTTTACGTTATTTAGAAGTGTAGAGACAAAAAAAATTCCATTTCATATTATTTTCACCTTAAATCTTGTTACATGAAAAAGATCTTTACTTTCTTTACTGCTGCGCTCCTGGCTATGTCGGTGAGTGCGCAAGTGAACTCTACCCGTGTGGAGCTTTCGCCATTGTATGCTGATGCCGACAACTCGACGAACACGACCTGGAAGTTTGTCAATACCGACATCACCATCACCAACAACAGCTCGAAGAGCTATGCGTCGGTCGATCGTTTTGGAGACCCCACCGGAACGGGAGACACTTGTGAAATATCGTTCTTGAAGATGTCGAAAGACGTGCTCTTCAAA
>DVLI01000023.1 GCA_018715595.1 Candidatus Caccoplasma merdavium
CAGGTCGACTATGGTATCGCTTGTATTCCAGCCGGCCAACATCATTCGGTCGAAATGGCTGTACTCGTCCTTGTTACACCGCATGAGAAAAAGCAATATAATCACTCCCACACAGCAGGAGAAAATCAGCAGGACATTCTTTATGCCTCGCAAAATCCGTTTAATCAGAGTACAAATTGAAATACGCATTATTCTTTTGGTTTATCATTCCGTTCTCGCCTATTGTTTCAAACACGCTCTTGGCTTTTTCATATTTATCCCGGGACAAAGGTTGCCTTTCGATTCGCCATTTGCCGTCTTCATATTCGGTAGCCGTGTACAAGCCGTCCCGATAGAAAGTTTCCAATACTTGGTTGGCCAGGCCCCGCATAGTACTATCCCTGTGCTGTATACCTATTTCCCTCCCAATAATATTATTCAGCAAATCGGCTGTTTGGTCGGCTTCGGCCAAATTGTCAAATTCCATTTTCTGCAAATCGGCCATCGGATTCCTCTCATGGGCGGCACCGACCTTCCATGCTGTTAAGGGGCCATACTTGGAGGTGATTTTCGCCTGCCACAAAGCATGCCGAAATGCCCCACGTTCACTCCCTCCATCAAGAGGATTATCAGATATACTATATTTATTTCTCTCTAAACCTCCATTTATGGCAAATTTACCTGCCCTCGTGGAAAGATTGTTAGAATTTTCTCTATATGCACCTATATTAAAAGCCGCTATAGGGTGTTGCATAATAAAAAATGCCTCTTTTACCTCCGGGCGCAATCGTGAATTATATATACTTCTCTCCACCACGGATATCCCCTCCGGTACAGGTGTTCCTCCGGCAGGAGGAAATTGTTTTATCAACCTATGACTTTCTCTCAAATGATTGGGTCGCCCTATCATATCGGGAAGAGAATCGGGCATATTTCCCATTTCGGAATAACCCGAATCCATTGCCGGCATATCCGTTTGCCGCAAAGTATCACCGCGCAAAGGAATATTCGTCATAGGGAAATAATTTGAATCTCCTGTCGGAAGTGAAAAATCGGTATTTTCATACGGGAGTTCTGCTTCTTTCACCATGTCTTCCGATCCCTTCCCGCCTACGTCCCAAATACTATATCCCCACCGTATGGGATACTGGCTGTTTTGGAGAACTTGTGTATGTAATACATTGCGATACATGGGAGAAAATCGACTACTTTGCAACGAGGAGTCCAAATCTCTGTCAGGCCCCTTTTGCAAAGATAGCATTTTTCCCGAATCATCATCTGTCACGGGGTTATATACATGAAATTCATCTCTCTTTTTTTCATTTTCATTGTACCATAACGATGAAAAAGCATTTTTGTCGGAATATAAATCGGCCATAAATTTTATTTTTGAATTATTTCTGGCAAAAATATCTCCGTAAGCCATCTTTCCCATGTGATATTTATACAAAACAAATCATCATCTGGCCCGGGATAGATTTCCAACACCCAAGCTGCTGTTCACGCCCTATATCGGTTTCGTTTTCGGAGAGAATTATTTTCTTTCGATTATCTTCTTGCACAACTCGCAAAAAAGATGTTACTTTGCAGCCACGATATGTGGATGGATTTGGCTGCTTGCAACCACACTAAAAAACTGCTAAAACGGTAATTACCCCCGCCCCGACCCTACGGCCGGAAAACCGCCCCGCATTTTTCTCCCCCTCCATCTCTTATCGGAAGTTATTTTTTTAACCGACAAAAACGATAAGAAATGAACTATCTCTTCACCTCCGAATCGGTATCGGAAGGGCACCCCGACAAGGTGGCCGACCAAATCTCCGACGCCATTCTCGACGAATTCCTCGCCTACGACCCCCAATCGAAGGTCGCCTGCGAAACGCTGGTAACCACCGGACAGGTGGTCCTCGCCGGCGAAGTGAAATCACAAGCCTACATCGACCTGCACGAGGTGGCCCGCCGGGTCATCAACCGCATCGGCTACACCCGCAGCGAATACAAGTTCGACGGCGACTCCTGCGGCGTGTTCTCGGCCATACACGAACAGTCGGCCGACATCAACCGCGGCGTGGAACGCGCCGAAGCCATGAACCAGGGCGCCGGCGACCAGGGCATGGTGTTCGGCTACGCCTGCAACGAGACCGACAACTACATGCCGCTCGCCCTCGACCTCTCGCACCTGCTGCTGCGCGAACTGGCCCTCTTGCGCCGCGAGAAAAACGAGATGCCCTACCTGCGCCCCGACGCCAAGTCGCAGGTAACGGTGGAGTATGACGAGCAACACCGCCCGGTGCGCATACACACCATCGTCATCTCGACCCAGCACGACGAGTTTATCGCCCCCACCGACAACACTCCCGAAGCCCAGGCCCAGGCCGACCGCAAGATGCTCGACCGCATCGCCGACGACGTGCGCCGCACGCTGCTGCCCCGCGTCATCGCCCAACTGCCCGAGCGTGTGCAACGGCTCTTCGACGACCGGCTTATCCTGCACGTCAACCCCACCGGCAAATTCGTCATCGGCGGCCCCCACGGCGACACCGGTCTCACCGGCCGCAAAATCATCGTCGACACCTACGGGGGCAAGGGAGCCCACGGCGGCGGAGCCTTCTCGGGCAAAGACCCCTCGAAGGTTGACCGTTCGGCCGCCTACGCCGCCCGCCACATGGCCAAGAACATGGTCGCCGCCGGCATTGCCGACGAGGTGCTGATACAGGTATCCTACGCCATCGGTGTGGCCCAGCCCGTGAGCCTCTTTGTCAACACCTACGGCACGTCGCACGTCGCCCTGAGCGATGCCGAGATTGCCTGCGAAATAGGCAAAATCTTCGACCTGCGCCCCAAAGCCATCGAAGAACGGCTCAAACTGCGCAACCCCATCTACGAAGAGACGGCCGCCTACGGCCACATGGGACGCCAGCCCCGCACGGTGCACAAGACCTTCACCTCGCGCTACGAGAAACCCGTAGAGACAGACGTGGAACTCTTCACCTGGGAAAAACTCGACTATGTCGACACCCTGAAAAAAGCCTTTTCCTTATAATCAATCATACGCATCACCATGAACGATAAACCCCTTTTCAACCCCGAAACCCTCTGCGTACAAGGAGGGTGGAACCCCAAGAACGGGGAACCCCGCGTACTGCCCATTTACCAAAGTACGACATTCCGCTACTCGACCAGCGAACAGATGGCCCGCCTCTTCGACCTCGAAGAGAACGGCTATTTCTATACCCGACTGCAAAATCCCACCAACGATGCCGTCGCCAAGAAAATCGCCGCCCTCGAAGGGGGCGTGGGCGCCATTCTCACCTCATCGGGACAGGCGGCCAACTTCTTCGCCATCTTCAACATCTGCGAGGCCGGCGACCACTTTGTCTGCTCCTCGACCATCTACGGCGGCACGTTCAACCTCTACGGCGTCACCTTGAAGAAACTCGGCATCGACGTCACCTTCATCGAGCCCGACGACGACGAAGCCACCATCGAAGCGGCTTTCCGCCCCAACACCAAGGCGCTCTTCGGCGAGACCCTCTCCAACCCCGGCATGCAGGTACTCGACATCGAGAAATTCGCCCGCATCGCCCATCGCCACGGCGTGCCCCTCATCGTCGACAACACCTTTGCCACCCCCATCAACTGCCGTCCCTTTGAATGGGGCGCCGACATCGTGACCCACTCCACCACCAAATACATGGACGGCCACGCCACCTGCGTGGGCGGTGCCATCGTCGACAGCGGCAATTTCGACTGGGAAGCACACGCCGACAAGTTCCCCGGCCTCACCCGTCCCGACGAGTCGTACCACGGGCTGACCTATACCAAAGCCTTCGGCAAGATGGCCTACATCACCAAAGCCACCGCCCAACTCATGCGCGACCTCGGCTCGACCCAGTCGCCCCAAAACGCCTTCCTGCTCAACCTCGGACTCGAAACCCTGCACCTGCGCATGGCCCGTCACTGCGAAAACGCCCAGAAAGTGGCCGAGTTCCTGCGAGACTGTCCGCAAGTGGCATGGATACACTACCCGGGACTGCCCGGCGACAAATACCATGCCCTCGCACAGAAATACATGCCCCACGGCACCTGCGGCGTCATTGCCTTCGGCTTGAAAGGCTCGCGCCAGGAGGCCATCGAATTCATGGACCGTCTGAAACTCGCCGCCATCGTCACCCATGTGGCCGACGCCCGCACCTGCGTGCTGCACCCCGCCAGCCACACCCATCGCCAGCTGAGCGACGAACAACTCATCGAGGCCGGCGTTGCCCCCGACCTGATACGCCTCTCGGTAGGCATCGAGAATGCCGACGACATCATCGCCGACCTGCACCAAGCCATCAACGGGTAAAAGGCCCGATGACAATACCTGTCAAAGAATCTCGGATAAGGTGTTCGTGACCGGTCAAACAAGAGCGGAGAGAATTGAAAATTTCTCCGCTCTTGTTTTTTTCAGTCATCAATCCCGGCAGCCGAACGTCCGGATACTATGGAGGAACGACAAAAAAGCGACGAGATGGGGATTGTTTGCGATATTTTCAGTACATTTGTCGAAATGGGGTCGCAACGGCCACATTTGATTTTCAAACAGGACACACGATGAAACTTTCTGCTTACAGCATATTCGCACTCGTCATTCTATGCCTCACGGCCTGCGGGGGAGGAAACGACAAAGAGCAATTCACGATTACGGCCGAACTCGACGTGCCCGACCAGAGCTATCTCTACTTCTGGCAGGAGGAACACAAGAAAGGCATCTCGGTCGACTCGGTTATCACCGAAGAGGGAAAAGCCGTGTTCAAGGGAACCTGCGACCAGTTGGCCCACATCGAGGTATTTACCGAGGCCGGCGAACGGGTTGTCTCGTTCTATGCCGCCAAGGGGAACAAAATAAAACTCAAAGGCAGCATCGCCGCTCCCTACGAAATCGCATTCTCGGGAACGCCCGAAATAGAGGAGGTCGGGAGGTTCCGCAACGAAAACAGCCGTCTCCTGCAACAACTGCACGAAGGCGAAGCCTCTTTTTATGCCCACCTCGGCGACACCGCCCGGGAAAAACAACTCTCACTCTGCCTCGACACCCTCCACACACGGGTCATCGACTTTGCCCGTTCACACCCCGCCTCCTACGCCTCGACCGTGCTCATCTATGACTACCTGCTCGCGCCCGGAACCGTAAAGGTCGCCGACTCGCTGTTGCGCAGCCTGGCTCCCGAAGCCAAGCCCGTGTCGCTGCTCGCCAAAGCCGAACTCTTCATTGCCGACACCCAGAAAAATCCCGTCGGGAAGATGCTTCCCTACATGACTTTCCGCACCCCCGACGACAGTGTCATCAACACGGGAGGTTTCCGCCGCCGCACCACGCTCTTCACCGTATGGGCCTCGTACGACTCGTTGTCGCGCCGGCAAATGCAGGTCGTGCGTAAACTGCGGGAGAAACATTCCCGCTACTACCTCAACATCGTAAGCGTCGCCCTCGACAGCGACGAAAGTGCCTGGCGCGAAGTGCTGCGCAGCGACACGCTCACCGGCTGGCCCCAATGTATCCTCAAAGAGGGGTGGAACGCCACCCAGGTCGAGAACCTCGGCATACAGATGCTGCCGGCGACTTTTGTCATCAACGGCAACGGCCGCATCGTAGCCAAGAACCTCTATGACGACGCCCTCATCGAGGCGGTCGACAAAAGTGTCGAAGAGGTGGGTGAAGACAAAATGCTCGACCAAATGGCCCCGTCGCGGAAACGACGGAGATAACCATCGCGCGACAGCCGACTGGCGGCCGACCGCGATTTTCCCGCACCTGAGCACGTTTCGGGGAAAGGCTCCCAAAAATCGCACAGGAGCAGCCATCACCCGGGCAAGACCGGAAAAAAGAGAAACAAACATTCGATAACCGTCAACAAAAAAACGAGATGTTGGTCAAAGTATTCGGAGCAGCCATGCAGGGCATCGACGCCCTCACCGTCACCATCGAGGTGAACTGTTCGCAAGGCATTCACTTCTACATGGTGGGGCTGGCCGACACGGCCGTGAAAGAGAGCCACGAACGCATACGCTCGGCCCTGCAACACAACGGCTACAAATTCCCGCACCGGCAACTCATCATCAATCTCGCCCCGGCCGACCTGCGCAAAGAGGGGTCGGCCTATGACCTGCCGCTGGCCATCGGCATACTGGCCGCCGCCGAAGAGATTTCGGCCGATAAACTCGGCCGCTACATGATTATGGGCGAACTCTCGCTCGACGGCTCGATACTCCCCATACGCGGCGCCCTGCCCATTGCCATACTGGCGAGGGCACAAGGTTTCGAGGGGCTCATCGTGCCCCGCGCCAATGTGAGGGAGGCCGCCGTCGTCGACCGGCTCCACGTCTATGGGGTCGATAACATCAAAGAGGTGGTCGACTTCTTCAACGGCGACCGGGAACTGACCCCCACCGTCATCGACACCCGTGCCGAATTTTTCGCCGCCCAAAACAACTTCGACCTCGACTTTGCCGACGTGAAAGGGCAGGAAAACGTAAAACGCGCTTTCGAAGTGGCTGCCGCCGGCGGTCACAACCTCATCATGATAGGCCCGCCGGGTGCCGGAAAATCGATGATGGCCAAACGCATCGCCTCGATACTGCCGCCGCTCACCCTGCACGAAGCTCTCGAAACCACCAAGATACACTCCGTCGCCGGCAAGATGGAGCGCAACAGCTCGCTCCTCACCCAACGTCCGTTCCGCGCCCCGCATCATACCATATCGAGCGTGGCCCTCGTGGGCGGAGGCACGTTCCCGCAACCGGGCGAAATATCTCTGGCTCACAACGGAGTGCTCTTCCTCGACGAGTTGCCCGAGTTCTCCCGCCAGGTACTCGAAGTGATGCGCCAGCCGCTCGAAGACCGCAAAATCACCATCGCCCGCGCCAAGTACACCATCGAATACCCGGCCAGCGTGATGCTCGTGGCCTCGATGAACCCCTGCCCCTGCGGCTACTACAACCACCCCGAAAAGAAATGCATCTGCCCGCCGGGTGCGGTGCAACGCTACCTCAACCGCATCTCGGGCCCGCTGCTCGACCGCATCGACATACAGGTGGAGATTGTTCCCGTCCCGTTTGAGAAACTCTCCGACAGCCGGCAGGGCGAACCCAGCGCCGCCATTCGCCAACGGGTAATCCGCGCCCGGGAGATACAGAGTGAACGCTTCAAGGAGATTCCCGGCATCTACTGCAATGCCCAGATGAACAGCCGCCTGCTCAACACGTTTGCCCGCCCCGACGAGGCCGGTCTCGCCCTGTTGCGAACGGCCATGACTCGCCTCAGCCTCTCGGCCCGCGCCTACGACCGCATACTCAAAGTCGCCCGCACCATCGCCGACCTGGCCGGCAGCGAAAACATTCTCGCCGAACACATTGCCGAGGCCATCAACTACCGCAACCTCGACCGGGAAAACTGGGCGGGATAATCTCGTCGACCCCCATCGACGCAACCGGGCTTCACAACGTTTCGGAACATTTCCAGCGCTTAAAATTCGTATTTCGCGAGGAATTTCATACCTTTGAAAAAGGTGCATGGCAATTACACCCGACGGAGAAGCCGAAAATCCGGGAAAAGAGTAGGAAAACCATTTTAACCCGAAGAATTATGTATTGGTATTTAAAATGTTGGAAACAATACGTTGATTTCCAAGGGCGGGCACGCCGCAAAGAATATTGGATATTTACCTTGATCAATTTCATTATCTACCTGCTCCTCTATATCCTGGCATTCTCCATGATGTTTGATTCCTCAGACATACTTTTTCTCTTGGCCTCCATTATCTTTTTCTTATATACCGTGGCCACAATTCTTCCCAGCATTGCCGTAACGGTGCGTCGGCTACACGACACGGGAAGAAGCGGGTGGTGGTATCTCCTCAACTTCATTCCTCTTGTCGGGTCGATATGCCTTCTCGTGCTGCTCTGTCTCGACAGCGAACCCGGAGAGAACCAATGGGGTGAAAATCCGAAAGGCATAGAGATAGAAAAGAGTGCATAACCCCCTAAAAATTTTATACCCCCGAAGTTTCATAAAACGAAAAGCGGCGGTGCGACCCTGCAAAGAGAGGGCACACCGCCGTTTTTGTATCAACGGCTCATATCAACTGATGAGACTGAAATCGATTTTGCGACGGAAGAGCTTTTCGAGCTGGCGGGAGAGCACGCCGTTCTCGGGCTTCGCCAAGTCGGGGTCGGCATCGAGCACTTCGCCGGCAATCTCGCGGGCGAGTTGCAAAATCTGTCCGTCCTTGGCGAGGTTGGCGATGCGCAGGTCAAAGGCAATGCCGCTCTGCTGCGTTCCCTCCATGTCGCCGGGACCGCGCAACTGCAAGTCGGCCTCGGCAATTTCAAAGCCGTCGTTGGTGCGGGTCATGATTTCGATGCGCTTGCGGGTATCGTCGGAGAGTTTGTGCGACGTCACCAGCACGCAATAAGACTGGTCGGCGCCGCGTCCCACACGTCCGCGCAACTGGTGTAGCTGGGAGAGGCCAAACCGCTCGGCATTCTCGATGACCATGACCGTGGCGTTGGGCACATTCACCCCCACCTCTATCACCGTGGTGGCCACCATAATCTGCGCCTCGCCCGAGACAAACCGCTGCATCTCGGCCTCTTTCTCGGCCGGCTTCATCTTGCCATGCACCATGCAGACGGTATATTGCGGGAAGACCTCCTTTACCTGACGGAAACCCTCTTCGAGATTTTTCAGGTCGATTTTCTCACTCTCCTGTATCAACGGGTAGACAATATAGACCTGCCGGCCCTGCTCGACCTGCCGGCCTATCGACTCATAGAGCTCGGCGCGCCGGTTGTCGTAGCGATGTATCGTCGTGACGGGCTTGCGGCCGGGCGGCAACTCGTCGATGACCGAGACATCGAGGTCGCCGTAGACCGTCATGGCCAGCGTGCGGGGAATGGGCGTCGCCGTCATCACAAGGATATGGGGCGGACAGGAGTTTTTGCGCCACAGGCGGGAGCGCTGTTCGACGCCGAAGCGGTGCTGTTCGTCGATGACGACAAATCCCAGGTTATTGAAGACCACCGTATCTTCGAGCAAAGCATGGGTACCGACAAGGATTTTCACCTCGCCCGAAAGCAGCCCTCGATGTATCTCGTCGCGCTGTTTCTTGCGGGTCGAACCGGTAAGCAACTCGATGCGCACGCCGATGGGAGCGAGCAGCGCGCTCAACGTCTCATAATGTTGCGTGGCGAGAATCTCGGTAGGCGCCATCATGCAGGCTTGGTAACCGTTGTCGACGGCCATGAGCATCGACATGAGGGCGACAAGGGTCTTGCCGCTGCCCACGTCGCCCTGCAAGAGGCGGTTCATCTGGCGACCGCTGCCCACATCGGCGCGAATCTCTTTGAGCACCCGTTTCTGGGCACCGGTGAGGTCAAAGGGCAAACACTCCCGATAGAAGCGGTTGAAGTTCTCGCCGATGGTGGTAAAGGGGAATCCGCCCAACCGGCGCATACGCTGGCGGGTATAGCGCAGGATATTGAGTTGCAGATAGAAAAGTTCCTCGAATTTGAGGCGGAACTGGGCTCTTCGCAACTCGTCGGGCGAGGTGGGAAAATGTATGTTGTAAAGCGCATCGCTGAGATACATGACATGGGAGCGGGCAATGACCGCCGCCGGAAGGGTCTCGGGCAGGGAACGGGGTATGGCCTTCCACAGCGTGGCGATGATTTTCTGCACGGCCTTGGAGTTGAGGAAGTGCGACTTCATCTTTTCGGTGGTGGAATAATAGGGTTGCAACCCCGAATTGCCGTCGATGTCGGCATCGACGGAGTCGATTTCGGGGTGGGCGATGTTGATGCGATTGCCAAAGAGGGTGGGTCGGCCGAAGAGCGTATATTCCACCCCGGGCTTATAACGGTCCTGCACATACTTGATTCCCTTGAACCACACCAGCTCTATCGTGCCGGTACCATCGGCAAAGAGGGCGGTGAGCCGGCGTTTGTAACCCTCGCCCTGTGTCTCATAACCCACAATCTTTCCCCGCAGCTGGATATAGGGCATCGTACCGTTGATTTCGCGTATGGTGTAGGTGCGTGAGCGGTCGATGTATTTATAGGGATAATAATGCAAAAGGTCTTCGTAGGAGTATATGCCCAACTCCTTGTTGAAAAGTTCCGCCCGCTTGGGACCCACCCCGGGAAGGAACTTGATGTCGCTCATCGAAAGCTCACTCATCGGCCCGTAACAGAATTTCGGCCACGGCCAGGTCGCGCGGCGTGGTAATCTTTATGTTGTCGACTTCGCCCTCGACCAAGGTGACGGCATGACCGGCCGCCTCGACGACCGACGCGTCATCGGTAAACGTTTCGCGGTAAGGGGTGTCATAGGCACGAAGCAGGAGGGCTGAGCGGAAGACCTGGGGCGTCTGCACACTGCGGTACTCGCTACGCGAGACCGCCACACTCCCCCCGCACGCGTCGACGTGACGCAACGAGTCGACCACCGGAATGGCCGGCACCGCGGCACCGTGACAATCGGCCGCAGCAAAAAGCGCTTCGATGAGACGTGCCGACACAAACGGCCGCACCCCGTCGTGCACCCCGATGAGACGCACCTCCGGGGGTACCGCCCGCAAGCCATTGGCCACCGAGTGGAAACGGGTAGCCCCGCCCGAGACGACCCGGTGAGGGAGCGCGAAGTCATAACGGCGGCAGAGCACGTCCCAGTAATCGCGATGAGCCTCGGGCAAAACAAGCACCAGTCCCATCGCGGCATCGCAACGATGAAACGCTTCGAGCGTATGCATGAGCACGGGACGGCCTCCCACGGGAAGGAATTGCTTGGGCAGGTCTTTTCCCATGCGCAACCCTTTGCCTCCGGCAACGACGACCATACACTTGTCCATAATCGAGTCTTTTACTTCTAACAAAAGTAATATAAAAATGGGAACAAGAAAAATATGTCTCTTGTATTTTTGATATAAGCAGCTTGTTATAAATAAAATAAAAGGCCATTTATTCAAAAACGCAGCGTGCGTCATGGCATTTTTTTCGTTCAAAAAGAGGTATATTTCCAGGAGAAATCCTTATCTTTGGAAAATTTGTACCTCGACGTCGGCACGACCCAACCCCTCCCGACCAGGAAAGAGGGGGAATCGTGTGGCTCAAACCTAAGAACCAGATGCAAAAAAGATGAGAAAAAAATCACTTTTATCGACCCTTCTTCCGCTTCTCTTCCTGGGGATAATCACCCCCTCGGGAAACGCACAAGAAATCGACCCCTCCATACAGAAACACATCGCCACGCAAACGCGTAACAATATCATCAACAAAGAACTGCCGTCGATGCTGAGTATCGACGACTCGACCACATACAGCCGCCGCCTCGAACAGGAATACGGCATCGCACCGGCCAGCGACCTCTACGGCGACGTGTGGGTAAACCGCTGGGTGAACCCCTACCGCCGAGCCGGCATACAACTGCCCGACACCTTCGCCATCAACGTGGCCAACTACTGCATGCCCATCACGGGCCGCATCACCTCGGACTACGGGTTCCGCCGCTACCGCATGCACCGCGGTGTCGACATCAAACTCGCGATAGGCGACACCATTCGCGCCGCTTTTGCCGGGCAGGTGCGTTTTACCAACTACGAACGCCGGGGATATGGCTACTATGTGGTGATACGCCACCCCAACGGGCTCGAAACCATCTACGGGCACCTCTCGCGCTTCATCGCCAAAGAGGGCGACATCGTGAAAGTGGGCGACCCGATTGCCCTCGGCGGCAACACCGGCCGCTCGACGGGCGCGCACCTGCACTTCGAGGTGCGCTTCCTGGGGCTCGACCTCAACCCCAATGAGATTTTCGATTTCAAAGCCAACAAGATACGCAACGACATCTTTGTCTTCCGTTCGGCCCCATACCGCGCCGGCACAGAGACCTACTACTCCAACGGCGTGACCTACTCGGTGTATCGGGTGCGTAAAGGCGACACCCTCACCTCGATTGCCCGCAAATACCGCACGTCGATCAACGCCCTCTGCCGGCTGAACAAAATCAGCCCCAAACGCACCCTGCGCATCGGCCAGCCCATTCGCATCGACTGACGCCGCATCACACAAACAAGAAAGAAATACAATCTTAAAAATACTCGATAGTATGCAACAGCCCATCAAAAAAGTCCTTGTGCTCGGTTCGGGCGCACTGAAAATCGGCCAAGCCGGAGAGTTCGATTATTCAGGTTCACAAGCCTTGAAGGCCATGAAAGAGGAGGGAATAAAAACCGTTCTCATCAACCCCAACATCGCTACCATACAGACCTCGGAAGGCATCGCCGACCAAGTCTACTTCCTGCCCGTCACCCCCTACTTCGTAGAGGAGATTTTCAAGAAAGAGCAACCCGACGGCATACTCCTCGCCTTCGGCGGACAGACCGCCCTCAACTGCGGTACCGAGCTCTACAACAAAGGGATTCTGGAAAAATACAACGTGCAGGTGCTGGGCACGTCGGTCGAGGCCATCATGAACACCGAAGACCGCGACCTCTTTGTGAAGAAGCTGAACGAAATCGACGTAAAGACCCCGAAAAGCGTCGCCGTCGAAAACATGGACGACGCCTTCAAGGCCGCACGCACCATCGGGTTCCCGCTGATTATCCGCTCGGCCTACGCCCTCGGCGGCATGGGCAGCGGTTTCTGCAACAACGAAGAAGAGTTGAAAACCCTGGCCGAAAACGCCTTCTCCTACTCCCCCCAAATCCTGGTCGAAGAGTCGCTCAAAGGGTGGAAGGAAATCGAGTTTGAAGTAATCCGCGACAAGAACAACCACTGCTTCACGGTGGCCAGCATGGAAAACGTCGACCCGCTGGGCATACACACCGGCGAGAGCATCGTGGTCGCTCCCACCTGCTCGCTCGACAACGAAGAGCTCACCATGTTGCAAGAACTCTCGCGCAAAATCATACGCCACCTCGACATCGTGGGCGAGTGCAACATACAATACGCCTTCAACTCCGAGACCGACGACTATCGCGTCATCGAAGTCAATGCCCGTCTGAGCCGGTCGTCGGCCCTCGCCTCGAAAGCCACCGGTTACCCCCTCGCTTTCGTCGCCGCCAAACTCGCACTCGGATACACCCTCGACCAAATCGGCGAAATGGGCACCAGCAACTCGGCCTATGTGGCACCGAGCCTCGACTACCTCATCTGCAAAATACCGCGTTGGGACCTCAACAAATTTGTCGGCGTGTCGCGGCACATCGGTTCGAGCATGAAGTCGGTGGGCGAAATCATGGCCATCGGCAAGAGCTTCGAAGAAATCATACAGAAGGGCCTGCGCATGATAGGCCAGGGCATGCACGGATTCGTGGGCAACTACGACCTGCACTTCGACAACCTCGACGACGAGCTGGCCAACCCCACCGACCTGCGCATCTTCGCCATCGCCGAGGCTTTCGAGAAAGGCTACACCATCGACCGCCTCTACGAGCTCACCAAGATAGCGCCCTGGTTCCTCGAAAAACTGCAAAACATCTACAACTTCAAACTGCGCCTCGAAAGCTACAACCGCATCGAAGACCTGCCGGCCGACGTACTCACCGAAGCCAAACGGCTGGGCTTCTCCGACTTCCAAATCGCCCGCTTCGTCGAGAACCCCTCGGGCAACCTCGAAGCCGAAAGCATTCGCGTGCGCAACCTGCGTAAGAAAATGGGTATTCTCCCCTCGGTAAAACGCATCGACACCGTCGCCTCGGAGCACCCCGACCTCACCAACTACCTCTACCTCACCTACGACGGCAGCGACCACGACATACCCTACTACAAGAACGACCGTTCGGTGGTGGTTCTCGGCTCGGGGGCTTACCGCATCGGCAGCTCGGTAGAGTTTGACTGGTGCTCGGTCAATGCCATACAGACGGCCCGCAAGCTGGGGTACAAGTCGATTATGATCAACTACAACCCCGAAACCGTGTCGACCGACTATGACATGTGCGACCGCCTCTACTTCGACGAACTCTCGTTCGAACGCGTGCTCGACGTCATCGACCTCGAATCGCCCAACGGCGTCATCGTGTCGGTGGGCGGACAGATACCCAACAACCTGGCCATGAAACTCCACCGCCAGCAAGTGCCCATACTCGGCACCTCGCCCGTGTCGATAGACCGCGCCGAGAACCGCAACAAATTCTCGCTCATGCTCGACCAGCTCGGCATCGACCAGCCGGCCTGGAAAGAGCTGACCTCGATGGACGACATCAAGGCATTTGTCGAGAAAGTGGGCTTCCCCGTACTCGTGCGTCCCTCCTATGTGCTCTCGGGTGCCGCCATGAACGTATGCCACGACATGGAGGGGTTGAAAGAGTTCCTCGCCCTGGCCGCCCAGGTATCGAAAGAGTATCCGGTAGTCGTGTCGAAATTCATGCAGGACACCAAGGAAATCGAGTTCGACGCCGTGGCACAGAACGGCGAAGTGGTCGAATATGCCATCTCCGAGCACATCGAATTTGCCGGCGTGCACTCGGGCGACGCCACCCTCGTGTTCCCGGCCCAGAAAATCTATTTCGAGACCGCCCGCCGCATCAAGAAAATCAGCCGCCAAATCGCCAAAGAGCTCAACATCTGCGGACCGTTCAATATTCAATACCTCGCCAAAAACAACGACGTGAAGGTCATCGAGTGCAACTTGCGCGCCTCACGCAGCTTCCCCTTCGTGTCGAAAGTGCTGAAACGCAACTTCATCGAGACGGCCACCCGCATCATGCTCAACGCCCCCTACACGCAGCCCGACAAATCGGCCTTCGATGTCGACTGCATCGGCGTGAAAGCCTCGCAATTCTCCTTTGCCCGCCTGCAAAACACCGACCACATCTTGGGCGTCGACATGGCATCGACCGGCGAGGTAGGCTGCATCGGCGACGACTTCAACGAAGCCCTGCTCACCTCGATGCTCGCCGTGGGATACGCCATACCCAAGAAAAACGTGATGGTATCGTCGGGGTCGGCCCGCTCGAAAGTCGACCTGCTCGACGGCTGCCGCATGCTCTTTGAGAAAGGCTACCAAATCTATGCCACGGCAGGTACCCGCAAATTCCTCGTCGAGAACGGCATCGACAACGCCATCGAAGTATCTTGGCCCGACGAACACCGCGACAACAACGTGATGGCCATGATTGCCGAACACCGCTTCGACCTCATTATCAACGTGCCCAAGAACTACACCAAGCACGAGATGACCAACGGCTACAAGATACGCCGCGCCGCCATCGACCACAACATTCCACTCATCACCAACGCCCGTCTGGCCGGAGCTTTCATCGAGGCATTCTGCTCGGTGAGTCTGGAAGAAATCCCCATCAAGAGCTGGAAAGAATACAAATAATCTCTCCCTTCCCACACCCAAAAGCGGCGGTATGATACATACCGCCGCTTTTTTAATCAGTATTAAGAATCCGTCCCAACCCAAAAATCGAAACCTTATATATTCCTAAAAGTTGACATTCACTCAGAAAAATCATTATCTTTATTGCAAACTTTAATCTGACACAGTATGGAAGCCTACTTGTTTTGGATCGTCCCGGCAGCATCGGTGCTCGCATTGCTGCTGGCGTGGTATTTTTTCAGGCAGATGATGCGCGAAAGCGAAGGTACCGAAACGATGCAACACATCGCCTCATTTGTCCGCACCGGCGCCATGTCGTACCTGAAACAGCAATATAAAATCGTTGGTCTCGTGTTTCTCGTCCTGGTTGCCTTCTTCTCCATCATGGCCTATGGATTTGACCTGCAAAACCACTGGGTACCCGTTGCCTTCCTCACCGGAGGCTTCTTCTCGGGCCTGGCAGGGTTTCTCGGCATGAAAACCGCCACCTACGCCTCGGCCCGCACGGCCAATGCCGCACGGCACTCGCTCAGCCGGGGGCTGCGCATCGCCTTCCGCAGCGGGGCCGTCATGGGCCTCGTCGTCGTAGGACTGGGACTGCTCGACATCTCATTCTGGTATCTGTTGCTCGACTACTTCATTCCCGATGACCCCACCAACAGCACCGCCAAACTCTGCATCATCACCACGACGATGCTCACCTTCGGCATGGGAGCCTCGACCCAAGCCCTCTTCGCCCGTGTGGGCGGCGGCATCTACACCAAAGCCGCCGACGTAGGAGCCGACCTGGTGGGCAAAGTCGAGGCCGGCATTCCCGAAGACGACCCGAGAAACCCCGCCACCATTGCCGACAACGTGGGCGACAACGTGGGCGACGTGGCCGGCATGGGCGCCGACCTCTACGAGTCCTACTGCGGCTCGATACTCGCCACCTCGGCTCTCGGTGCCGCCGCCTTCATCGGCAGCGGCGACAGCGTGATGCAGTTCAAGGCGGTCATCGCCCCGATGCTCATCGCCGCCATCGGCATCATACTCTCCATCATCGGCATTTTTGCCGTGCATACCCGCGACAACGCCCAAGTGAAAGACCTGCTCCACTCCCTCGCCGGCGGGACCAACCTGAGCTCGGTTCTCATCATCGCCGGCACCTTCTTCATCTTCTGGATTCTGCAACTGCACAACTGGTTCTACATCGGTTGCGCCGTCGTCATCGGACTATTGGTGGGTGTTGTCATCGGCCGCTCGACCGAGTACTACACCTCGCAATCCTACCGACCCACCCAGCAGCTGGCCGAAAGCGGAAAGACCGGGCCGGCCACCGTCATCATCTCGGGGCTGGGCTTGGGCATGATTTCGACCACCATACCGGTATTGGCCGTCGTGTGCGGCATCATACTCTCCTACTGGTTCGCCGCGGGATTTGACCTCACCAACGTCTCCATGGGGCTCTACGGCATAGGCATCGCCGCCGTGGGCATGCTCTCGACCTTGGGCATCACCTTGGCCACCGACGCCTACGGCCCCATTGCCGACAATGCCGGAGGCAACGCCGAGATGAGCGGCCTCGGCGACGAAGTGCGCGCCCGCACCGACGCCCTCGATTCGCTGGGCAACACCACCGCCGCCACAGGCAAAGGGTTTGCCATCGGCTCGGCCGCCCTCACCGGCCTGGCCCTGCTGGCCTCCTATATCGAAGAGATACGCATCGGGCTCACCCGCATCGGACAAGAGAGCCTCACCATCGGCGAACGCACGGTCGACGTGCACACGGCAACGTTCACCGACTTCATGCACTACTACGACGTGACGTTGATGAACCCCAACGTACTCTCGGGAGTCTTCATCGGCTCCATGATGGCCTTCCTTTTCTGCGGCCTCACCATGAATGCCGTAGGGCGCGCCGCCGCCCGCATGGTCGAAGAGGTGCGCCGGCAGTTCCGCGAAATCAAGGGCATACTCACCGGCGAAGCGCAGCCCGACTATGCCCGCTGCGTCGAAATATCGACCAAAGGAGCACAACACGAAATGGTGCTTCCCTCGCTGCTCGCCATCATCGCCCCGTTACTCACCGGATTTGTCTTCGGCGTGCCGGGTGTCATCGGTCTGCTGGTGGGCGGACTCGGCGCCGGTTTTGTGCTCGCCATCTTCATGGCCAACGCCGGCGGGGCTTGGGACAATGCCAAGAAATACACCGAGGAGGGACATCTCGGCGGCAAAGGCGGTGAAGTGCACAAGGCAACGGTCGTGGGCGACACCGTGGGCGACCCCTTCAAGGACACGTCGGGCCCGAGCCTCAATATCCTCATCAAACTCATGAGCATGGTGGCCATCGTCATGGCCGGCCTCACGGTCGCTTGGAGCCTCTTCTGAGGAAGCACCACTCCGCACAAAACCACCCTCTTCCACAACGCCCGGGACGCAACCTCACCGGTTCTGCGACCGGGCGTTGCCGCAAAAAAAACGGGAACCACATGAACATTCAGGCAACAACGGGCATTACAAAAGAGGAAAAGTGTGAAACCGAGAGCGCGTTTTTCTCATTTTTAATACACACAAACACCTGTCAAACAAACGTTTAAGTAAAGAAACCAAAGGCAAGCATTCCCGATAAGCGCCGTTGAACAAAGGAAATAGAGATAACTCTTTCAAAACAAACGATTTTTACCCTTTAAATTTCTCAAATCAAAAATTGTTTATACCTTTGAGAAAAGAAAAACGGGGAGGTCGAAAAAGCCGAAGAAAAACATCGGCAACCGGCCAAGGCCCCGCGTCCCATTCAACCGATGGCCATGGACAAAGGAAACAACATCAAACAGTTCTATCCCAAAGATACCTCTTTTGCCAACCTCATGCAGAAGCGTATCTTCAACGTGTTGCTGGTCGCCTCTTATTACGATGCATTCATTCTCGAAGAAGACGGCCGCGTCGAAGAACAAATCTTCTTTGAATACACCTCGCTCAACCTCAGTTCGCCGCCCCGCGTCACCCAGGTCAGCAACCTCGAAGACGCTTTCAAGGAACTATCGACCAAGCGGTTCGACCTCATCATCACCATACCCGATGTCGAGCACAGCCAAACGTACGAAAAGGCCAAGGAAATCAAGCACCACTACCCCGACATACCCATCGTGTTGCTCACGCCGTTTGCCCGCGAAGTAACCCGACGCCTCGAAAAAGAAGACCTCAGCGGCATCGACTACGTTTTCAGCTGGCTGGGCAACACCGACCTGCTGCTGGCCATCGTGAAACTGCTCGAAGACGAAATGAACATCGAGGAAGACACCAAGTCGGGGGTACAAATCATCATGCTGGTCGAAGACTCGGTGCGCTTCTACTCCTCGATACTGCCGCACCTCTACAAGTTTGTACTGAAACAGTCGCAAACCTTCTCGACCGAAGCCCTCAACGAGCACGAACAGATGTTGCGCATGCGCGGACGGCCCAAAATAAAACTGGCCCGCTCCTACGAAGAGGCCATGGAAATGTACCAGAAATACGCCAACAACATGCTGGGCATCATCTCCGACGTCTCCTTCATGCACGAAGGCAAGAAAGACGCCCAGGCCGGGCTCAAATTCTGCGCCTATGTAAGAGAGAAAGACCCCTTCATACCCCTTATCATCGAGTCGTCCGACACCGAAAATGCCGCCGGAGCGGCCGCCCTCAACGCCTGCTTCCTCGACAAGAACTCCAAGAAACTGCCGGTCGACCTGCGAGCCGCCATCATGCGCAACTTCGGATTCGGAGATTTTGAATTCATCAACCCCGAAACCGGCGAAGTGATTCTGCGCATCAAGGAACTCAAAGACCTGCAAAAAAATATCCTCACCATACCCCCCGAGTCGCTGCTCTACCACGCCTCGCGCAACCACATCTCGCGCTGGCTCTACTCGCGCGCCCTCTTCCCGCTGGCCGAATTCATCAGACGTCGCTGGCCCCACAATCTCGAAGAGCTGCCCGAGATAAGGCAAGAGATACTCGACGCCATCGTCCTCTACCGCAAGATGAAAAACCGTGGTGTGGTAGCCATCTTCGAACGGAACCGTTTCGACAAATACTCCAACTTCGCCCGCATCGGGCAAGGTTCACTCGGGGGCAAAGGGCGCGGCCTGGCCTTTATCGACTCGCTCATCAAACGCCACCCCATACTCGAAGATTACGAAGGGGTAAGCGTGACGGTACCCAAGACCGTCGTCCTCTGTACCGACATCTTCGACGAATTCATGGAGAGCAACAACCTCTATCAGATTGCACTCTCGGACATTCCCGATGAAGAAATACTCCGCCACTTCCTCGACGCCACGCTTCCCGAGCGTCTCAAAGAAGACATTCTGGCCTTCTTCGACGTAGTGGCCCGACCCATCGCCGTGCGCTCGTCGAGCCTGCTCGAAGACTCCCACTACCAGCCCTTCGCCGGCGTATATTCGACCTACATGATACCCTGTCTCGACGACCGCGAAGAGATGTACCGCATGCTCTCGGCCGCCGTAAAAGGTGTCTATGCCTCGGTGTTTTACTCCGACAGCAAAGCCTACATGACCGCCACCTCGAACGTCATTGACCAGGAAAAGATGGCCATCATTCTGCAAGAAGTGGTAGGCACGCAATATGGCGACCGGTACTACCCCTCCTTTGCCGGAGTGGGTCGCTCGCTCAACTACTACCCCATCAACGACGAAAAGGCCGAAGATGGCGTCGTCGACATCGCCGTGGGCCTCGGGAAATATATCGTCGACGGCGGCCGCAGCCTGCGCTTCTCGCCCCGACACCCCAACAAGGTGCTGCAAACCAGCACTCTCGACCTTGCCCTGCGCGACACACAGACCCGCTTCTATGCCCTCGACCTGAAAAACATACAAGCCCATTGCGAAGTCGATGACAGCTTCAACCTGCTGCGGCTCTCGATACGCGACGCCGAAGCCGACAACTCCCTGCGCGGCATGGTATCGACATTCGACCCCTACGACCAGGTGATACGCGACGGCTACTATGAAGGAGGCCGCAAAGTGGTAACCTTTGCCAATATCCTGCAACACAACATCTTCCCGCTCTCGCCGCTCTTGGAGATGATGCTCCAATTCGGCGCGCACGACATGGGACGCCACGTCGAAATAGAATTTGCCGGAATCCTCCCCAACGGACAGCAACCCCACGGAGCCCTCTACTGGTTGCAGATACGCCCCATTGTCGATACCAAAGAGATGCGCGACGACGAAATAGACGAGGTCGACGACAAAGACCTGCTGCTGAAAACCTCCTCGGCACTGGGGCACGGCGTCATGTCGGACTTGCACCACGTCGTCTATGTCAAGAGCGAGGGGTTCCTCTCGTCAAACAATTCGCTCATCGCCCGGGAAATAGAAAAAATCAACAAGGGATTCCTCGAACGCGGCGAGAACTACATACTCATCGGGCCGGGCCGATGGGGGTCGAGCGACACGGCGCTGGGCATTCCCGTGAAATGGCCACACATATCGGCGGCCCGGCTCATCGTCGAAACCGCCTTGACAAACTATTTCATCGAGCCCAGCCAAGGCACCCACTTCTTCCAAAACCTCACCTCGTTCGGAGTCGGCTACTTCACGCTCAACCCGCAAATCAAGGAGAGCCTCTTCGACGAAGAGTTCCTCAACCGGAAAGAGGCCGTGCAGGAGACACAATTCCTGCGCGTCGTCCGCTTCGACCAGCCTTTCACCGTGAAGATAAACGGGAAGAAAAGCATGGGTATCGTCATAAAACCCTCCGAAACATAACCGCAAAACAACGCTGCTATGAGTTTTGTAAAATCGATACTGCAACAATGGCGCGACCGCAACCTCAAAAAAAACGCCGCACCGGGCCATGAGCCCCTGTCGTCCGCCGACATACCGGGAAACGACATCGCCGAACAGCACCTGCTCGAAGCCCTGGCGCGACAAATCAACGATGCGGTCGCCAACGGAGAGACCATCACGTCGCTCAACATCGAAACGACCTATGAGCAACTCGCGGAGAGCCTCGACCGCTTCAAACAAGAGTCGCTCAACGTGGCCCGCAACGAAGTCTCGGAACAATGGAGCGAAGAGGAATCGCGACGCATCGCCGAAATAAAAAACTTGCAGCAGCAAAATGCCGAACTCTTGCAGAACTTCACCGAATCGCAAAAACGATATGCCGGAGCCGACCGGCTGCGCAAAACCCTGAGCGAACGCATTCACGACCTCGAAAACGAACTGGTGACCGTGCGAAACGAATATGAACGGGAAATAGAAGAGAAACTACGGCAAATCAATCAGATAAAGGCGCGTTCACTGGGTCTCGCCCATGAGAGCGACGAAGCGCCCGCCGACAATGAGCCCCACGAAGAAAATGGTGCCGACGAGCCCGAAAAAGTATTCGACTGCCACAGCATCGACACCGGAAACGAGAACGATACCGTCGTGATAAAACACCGCTACGCATCGCTCTACACCAAACTCAACAAAGCGCAAAATGCCTTACAGGAACAACGCAAAGAAAACCGCAACCTGTTGAAGCGAGACACCCGGCACCGCCAACGCATCGAAGAATTGGTGGCCGCCAACCAGTCCCTGCGCAAAGAGGTGCGGCGTCTTGGAGAAGAACTCGAACAAGCCCTCGCAAAGATCGGGAAAAGAACCGGGATACCCACCACAGACGGGAATACCCGCAACCCACACCGGACAATGCAAGGTCTCACCTCGCTGCAATTCGAAGAGGAGTCGGCCGATGATGATTCACAAGCCTTTTGAAGGGAAAAATTTTCCTGACGTAAGCATTCCGGCAAAAACACCTCGCCCACAGGCAGGAAAAAGCACTTGCACTTTCGCAGCCAAGTGCAACGCATGAAAATGGGAAGGGAATCCCGGCAAACCCGACAATCAGTTCGGCAACATTGACGACGATGACGAAGCATCATCTGATGCCGAACGCTCCTCGATGACCATGTCCATGACTTGGCGTAGAAAATGCACCTGCGTCAAAGGCAATCTTCGGGAAAAAGTTTCTATAAGAATGGCAAACTCCTCGGGCGTAAACGTTGCACCCCCCGTGAGGCTATGCGGCATCTCGGCATAGAATACGGCATAATTCACATCTTCCTTTTCACACACGGCCTCGAATGCATCAACGGCCTTTTTTATTTCCTCAATATTCTTTCTTTTTTTCATATCAAAGGCTGGTTATTGGTTCCAAATCATATTATTCGTATATTAGTAAAAGTAAAACCAATTAAATAGTCTTTTTGTTCATGCAAAAAGCATTTTTTTCAACCCGGTTATACAAATCTCAAAAAACACACTATGTCAAAAATTATCTATTCCGGTAGCAAATTCCGTGAATTTCTGTCGCGAAGAGGGATTACCTATCAAGAGGCATCGGCTTTTCTGGGCATCGATAAAAACACCATCGGCAAGGCCGTACGCGGAGGCAACCTCAATATGAGCGTATTGCTGACCATCTGCAATATGTACCACCTCAACATTTCGGACTTTTTCGTGAGCGAGGGCAATGACGAAGAGGCTCAAACCCACGAAAATAGGACCGACCGGCAACCTCTCCCGACCGGACATCAACTACCATCGGTATCGGAAGAGTTCGAAACCTATAAAATTTCTAAAAAACCAAAGTTCCTGTATGAAAATTTATTGGCCTCGAAAGACCAGGAAATCGCCCTGCTTCGAGAAATGAACGAGCTCTACAAGAAACAAATCGAAATGCTGCAAGAGAAGATTCTCGAAAACGACAGCAAAAACGGATTTTGAGCAAAATCCTACTTCTTCCCTATATAGATGGTGCATACTCCCCGCGTGAGCGGACGGTAAGAAACCTCTCCAAACCCTGCTTTACGAAATATCGACAACATCTCTTCGCCCTGCGGAACGGCTTCGACCGAACGGGGCAAATAGGTGTATGCCTGCTTGTCGCTCGAAAACAAACGCCCCAACATGGGTATGACCCGACGGGCATAAAACCGGTACCCTTGCGCAAACGGAAATTGTGTCGGAGTCGACAACTCTATCACCATCAATATTCCCCCGGGTTTCAACACCCGGTACATCTCGGCAAAACCTTGGCTCAGTCGCTTGAAATTACGCACGCCAAAGGCCACCGTCACGGCATCGAAAGAGGCATCGGGGAAGGTTAGCGAAAGACAATCCTGCTTTTCAAAAACGACAGCGTCGTGCAGTTGCTGTTCCCGGCACTTCTCACGGGCAATGGCCAGCATGCCCTCGGAAAGGTCGATGCCCGTTATGGAGGGGGCATCGAGCATGCGGCACATCATAAAAGGGAGGTCGCCCGTGCCCGTGGCCACATCGAGTATGCGACGGGGGTGATAGCGCCGGAGCATCTTCAAGGCCGTTTTGCGCCACCCGCGATCGAGGCCGAAGGTCATGAGGCGGTTCATGCGGTCATAGACCGGTGCTATCGCATCGAACATGCGTTGCACCTGCACCTCCTTGCTCTCATCGCTGTCATAAGGAAGTATCGTCTCGGGATTATGGTGCGGCTTTTCGGTCATCTTGCCTGTAATGGGGATTGGAGAAATGACGGCGTGCGGAGAGAAGATGTTCTCTCCACACGCCGGTCATTCAAAAAGAGGAGTTATTTCCGGTTATTCAAAAATTCGGTCACATTCTTCTCGATGCGGGCGGCCACGTCTTCGGTATCGGCTTTGACAAATTTCTCACCAACAATGTGCTCATAGAGTTCGATGTAGCGGTCGCTGATGGAGGTGACGATGGCATCGGTCATTTCGGGTACCTGCTGGCCGGCTTTTCCTTGGAAGCCGTTGTCCATAAGCCACTCGCGGACAAACTCTTTGGAGAGCTGTTTCTGCGGTTCGCCTTTGGCAAAACGCTCTTCGTAGCCTTCGGAATAGAAATAACGGCTCGAATCGGGGGTATGGATTTCGTCCATGAGATAGATTTTCCCGTCGTGTTTGCCAAACTCATACTTGGTGTCGACAAGAATCAGTCCGCGCTCGGCGGCAATCTGCGTACCGCGTTTGAAGAGTTCCATCGTATATTTTTCGAGCAAGGCATACTCCTCGGGCGTAGCCAGTCCGCGGGCCAGAATCTCTTCTTTGGAGATGTCGGCGTCGTGCTCCCCTATCTCGGCCTTGGTCGTGGGGGTGATGATGGGCTCGGGGAATTTCTGATTTTCCTTCATGCCTTCGGGCAGTTTCACGCCACAGATTTCGCGTACACCGCTCTTGTAGGCACGCCAGGCGCTTCCGCACAAATATCCGCGCACGATCATCTCCACGGGGAATCCCTGGCACAGCACACCGACGGTCACCATGGGGTCGGGGGTAGCCACTTTCCAGTTGGGACAGATGTCGGTTGTCGCATCGAGGAACTTGGCGGCAATCTGGTTCAACATCTGACCTTTGAAGGGAATGCCTTTGGGAAGAATCACGTCAAAGGCCGATATGCGGTCGGTGGCCACCATAACCAACAGTTCGTCGTTGATGTTATACACATCACGCACTTTTCCGTGGTACACGCTTTTCTGTCCCGGAAAGTGAAAATCGGTTTTTACCAATGCTTTTTCCATATTCTTTACATATTTAGGTTCTTTGTTTTTGGGTGCAGGACTCATCTTTCCCGGCTCGCAGGCTCTCCTCGTTTTCTTTCCACAGGCGTTGCTGCCGGCATTTCTCGTCATAGGCGTCGTAAGCCTCGACAATGCGCTGCACGAGTTTGTGGCGCACGATGTCCTTCTTGGAGAACTGCACCTTGCCGATGCCGGGCACGTCGTGCAGCAGCTCGATGGCCTGCGACAGTCCCGAACGCTGCGAGGGGGGCAGGTCGATCTGGCTCATGTCGCCGGTGACAATCATCTTGGCGTTGAGTCCCATGCGGGTGAGGAACATTTTTATCTGGTGGGTCGAGGTGTTTTGGGCCTCGTCGAGAATGATGACGGCTTCGCCCAGGGTACGGCCACGCATGAAGGCAAGCGGAGCAATCTGTATGACGTTGTTGTCCATCAACTCTTTGAGGCGGGTCGCAGGAATCATGTCTTGCAGGGCGTCGTAAAGCGGTTGCAGATAGGGGTCGATTTTCTCTTTCATGTCGCCGGGGAGGAAACCGAGTTTCTCGCCGGCTTCGACGGCCGGACGGCTGAGGATAATCTTCTTCACCTCCTTGTTTTTCAAGGCTCGAACGGCCAAGGCTATGGCCACATAGGTCTTGCCCGAACCGGCCGGGCCGAGGGCAAAGACGAGGTCGTTCTCGTCGAAAGCCTTGACCAGCCGTTGCTGGTTTTCTGAACGGGCGACGATGGGCCGTCCGTTGACCCCGTGTATGATAAGGTTGTCTTTTTTCACCTCGGGCGGACGGTTTCCCTTCACGATGTCGATAATCACCGATTCATTGAGCAGGTTATATTCGGCACAGTAGCGAATGAGCTCATTCACCTTTTCTTCAAAGAGAGCCATCTCCACCTCATCGCCGATGGCTTTCACCACCAGCCCGCGCGCCAAGATGCGCAACTTGGGAAACAAGGTGCGCAACAGTTGCATGTTACTGTCGTTCAAGCCATAAAATATGACGGGGTCGACATTTTCAAGAATTATGACGCGTTCTATCATGCTTTGGGTTTTCTGACTCGACAAAGATACAAAATAATACGGTACACCCGCCGACGAGACAAAAGTTTTGAAAGACAACTTTTTTGTGCGGCATTGCAGGGTTTACGCCGGGCAGCGTGTCGCACCTTCGGAGACAAAAGAGGGAATGCGTCGTGAGGACACGACGCATTCCCTCTTTTCAGGTTTCTGCACAACGGCCTTTCCTGTCACTGCGCGGCTTCCCAGCCCAAGGCACTGGCACCGAGAATGGCGGCGTCGGCCTCGTTGAGTTGCGAGAGAACCAGTTCGACTTTTCCTTTATAGATATTGAGCAGGTTGTCTTCCATGGCTTCCTTGATGGGACGCATGATGAGGTCTCCGGCATGGGTAAGCCCGCCGAAGAGCACAATCATCTTGGGGCTCGAAAATGCCACGAAGCTGGCGAAAGCCTCGCCCAGGATTTTTCCCGTGTATTCAAAGATTTCCTTGGCCAAGGCATCTCCGGCCATGGCGGCGTCGTAGACATCTTTCGAGGTGATGTCTTGCACGGGTATGCGCCGCAGGAGGCTCTCGACACGTTGCAATTCGAGGAACTCACGGGCCGTGCGGGCCACACCGGTGGCCGAGGTGTAGGTTTCGAGACAGCCCGAGCGGCCGCAACCGCACAGGCGACCGTTGGGTCGCACGATGACATGACCCAACTCGCCGGCATTTCCGTCACTGCCGTAGACAAGTTGGCCATTGGCCACGATACCGCTTCCCACTCCGGTACCGAGGGTAATCATGATAAAATCCTTGACGCCGCGCGCCACACCGTAGGTCATCTCACCGATGGCCGCCGCATTGGCGTCATTGGTGATGCGCACGGGTATATGGAACACCTCCTCCATGAGCTTGACAAAAGGTACAACGCCCTTCCAAGGCAGATTTACCGCACCTTCGATGGTTCCTTTGAAATAGTTGGCATTGGGTGCACCCACACCTATCCCCACAATTTCCCCGTCGAGATTTTGAGATTCGACCAGCGACAAGAAGGCTTGGTGCAAATCCTGGATATAATCTTCGATGCGCTGGTGCTTGTTGGTTTTGATGGAATCCTTGGCCAAGACAGTACCGCGACTGTCGACAATGCCCAACTTGGTGTTGGTGCCGCCTATATCGATTCCTACGACATACGATTTCATGGTAACAGAGTAATTAAAAATGGTCATTGGTTGATTTCACAAATATATCACAATCTTTTGTTTTTTGGCGCGGTTGCGCCAAAAATCTCGTTACAAAAACACGCCCCCGACGAGAAAAGTTTTTGTCTTACAGGAAAATCTCCTTGCCTGAATGCGCAAATTACGCGACAAAAGATTGCCGGATAGAAAAAATAATGTACCTTTGCGACGTTAAAAAACCGGCACAAATTGCGCAAAAATGTGCAACTCACGTCGGATAAAAAACGAAATTTATGAGCAATAACTTATTGAAAGGGAAACGAGGCATTATTTTCGGAGCCCTTAATGACATGTCTATCGCATGGAAAGTGGCCGAAAGAGCCGTGGAAGAAGGTGCAACCATCACATTGTCGAATACGCCGGTCGCCGTGCGCATGGGACAAGTGTCGGAGTTGAGCGAGAAACTTCACGCCGAAGTGATTCCCGCCGACGCCACCTGCGTAGAAGACCTCGAAAACGTGTTCAAACGCTCGGTCGAAGTGCTGGGCGGGAAAATCGACTTCGTTCTGCACTCCATCGGCATGTCGCCCAACGTGCGTAAGAAACGTCCCTACGACGATCTCGATTACAGCCTGCTCGACAAGACCCTCGACATCTCGGCCATTTCCTTCCACAAAATGTTGCAAGTCGCCAAGAAACTCGACGCCATCAACGAATATGGCTCGGTAGTCGCCCTCTCGTACGTTGCCGCCCAACGTACCCTCTTCGGATACAACGACATGGCCGATGCCAAAGCCCTCTTGGAATCGATTGCCCGCAGCTTCGGATACATCTACGGTCGCGAAAAGAACGTGCGCATCAACACCATCTCGCAATCGCCCACGATGACCACCGCCGGTAGCGGTGTCAAAGGCATGAACTCGCTGATGGACTTCGCCAACCGCATGTCACCCCTGGGCAACGCCAATGCCGCCGAATGTGCCGATTACTGCATCGTGATGTTCTCTGACCTCACCCGCAAGGTGACTATGCAGAACCTCTATCACGACGGCGGATTTTCGAGCATGGGCATGAGCCTGCGCGCCATGGACCAGTATAACAAGAGTTTCGACGAATACCGCAACCCCGAAACGGGAGAAATCGTCTACGGATAACCTCCGAGCCCATCTTTCCCCCAACATAATGCAAAAAGCCCGGCGTTGCCGGGCTTTTTGCATAAAAAAGAGAAAGGACTTTAAACCTTTTTTCCCGTTTCGCGTCTAACCGCAGAATCATCGTCAAAAGCAGAAGAAGAGAAAATTCATTTTTTCTTCCTATCTTTACCGCCTCAAAACAAGAAGCCGGAAAAACGTATGTTGCCCGAATACAACGAAGAGATTATCGTCGCCCAGTTGCAAGACCCGAAACATTGCCGGGAAGCATTCGCACTGGTCGTGAGGCATTACAGCCAATCGCTCTACTGGCAGATACGCAAGATGGTGATTTCGCACGACGACGCCGACGACCTGTTGCAAAACACCTTCATGAAGGCATGGTCGAGCATCGCCTACTTTCGCGCCGAGGCTCGCCTGTCGACCTGGCTCTACCGCATCGCGGTAAACGAGACCCTCACCTTCCTGGCCCGGCAACGCCAACAAAACAACGTACCCATCGACGGAGACGATTCATTTCTGGCCGAACGGCTCGAAAGCGACGAATGGTTCGACGGAGAAGAAATACAACGCCTGCTGCAAGAGGCCATACTGCGGCTGCCCGAGAAACAGCGCCTCATCTTCAACATGCACTACTTCGACGAGATGAAATACGAAGATATTTCCCGCATTCTCGGTACCTCGGTCGGTGCCCTGAAAGCCTCCTACCACCACGCCGTCAAAAAAATAGAAGAATATTTAACATCGGCCGATTAAACCTTGTGCAAAGAAAGCAGTCTAACCATCGAAAATCATTCAAAGGCAAATCATATGGGAACTAAAAAAGAAATTTGGCAGAAGATCGACCGTCGGACCGGACTTACCGAGCCGGACGAGGCATACTTCGAGCAATTTGCCTCCCGTATCATGGAACAATTGCCCGAAATGGAACAACCCAAGGCACAACCCGTCTCCCTGTGGACACGCCTGCAACCGTGGATCTACATGGCCGCCATGTTTGCCGGCATCGCCCTCATGGTGCGCATCTTCTCCCCGAGCCAACCCTCGACCGAGACCGACATCGTTGTCGCCGAAGAGCGTCTCAGCAACGAATACTACGACGAAC